>JAVHRG010000042.1:0-5733 GCA_036171535.1 Sulfurospirillum sp.
ATAAATTTTTAAGATGGGCAAATTGATCTGGGAGTAAGAGAGTGTGAATACGTTTACCATACACTATCCCTAAAATACCGATAGAATCAAAGAGATATTTATTGTTTCCTCTTTTGCATGTAGGAAGGTAATAGTACTCATCGTATTGTGAAAACGTCTCCGTTTGTTCCGCATAAAGTGCTTCAGAATGTGTGATGAGCAAAAGACGCAATTTTTGATATTTTTTTGCAATAGTAAGATAGTTCAATCCTAAAAGCGTAGCACATTCATTCGCACTGTTATTATCTATAAAACACTCTAAAATAGCCATCTCTTGCTCATACTTTACATAGCTAAACGTTCGTTTACATGTAACGCATCGACATTGGGTTTTAGAGACGAAATAAAGCGCTTTATTCCCGCAAAATATACACTCTCTTTGATCTGTTTTCATAAGTGTATTTTTCCTAAAAATAACTAAGAAACTTCTTTTTTTATCTCTTGTTTAAAGACTTCTACTATAATAGAGAAAAAATAGAGACAAGGACTTAAAAATGTGTAAAGATTGCGGTTGTTCAATTACTCCTACCCAATGGTCAGCAGCGCATGAGCACGATCATGATGGTCATACGCATAGCCATTCACACGATCACGACGATCATCCTCATGATCATGATCACCACGAACACACTACGCACGATGAGATTCATGCCAATCCTCAACTTAACGATAAAAAAACGATAGCGGTCATCACCAAAATTTTGGATGCCAATGACAAACAAGCAGGGCATAATCGCGCTCATTTTGAAGAGCATGGTGTTCTTGCTATCAACCTTATGAGCAGTCCAGGCAGTGGAAAAACAACGCTCTTGGAAGCAACAATTGACACAAAGCAGATCAAACTTGCGGTCATCGAAGGCGACCTTGAAACCAACCAAGATGCAGATCGCATCATCGCCAAAGGGGCACTTGCGCATCAAATTACAACGGGTCAAGCGTGCCATTTGGATGCATTTATGGTGCATGAGGGTCTTCATCATTTACCGATTGATGGGCTTGATGTTGTGTTTATCGAAAATGTAGGCAATCTCGTCTGCCCTGCAAGTTATGATGTAGGAAGCCACCTTAATGTCGTGCTTCTCTCCGTTCCAGAAGGCGATGATAAACCAGCTAAATACCCTGTGATGTTTCGTAGTGCAGACCTCTTTTTAATCACAAAGTGCGATTTATTGCCTCATTTTGATTTTAGTGTTGAAAAAGCGATTCGTGAAGCACGCAAACTTAATCCAAAAGTCGATGTCATCGAGATAGACAGCAAGTCTGGCAAAGGAATTGATCAGTGGATCAACTACCTTAAAATGAAAAAAGCATTGAGGTAATTATGTGTTTATCCATACCTTCCAAAGTCATCGAAATTGATGAAAATAATTATGCAACAGTCGATACCATGGGTGTTAAGCGTAAAGTAACGCTTGATTTGATTAGCGAGCCTGTAAATATTGGCGATTATGTCCTCATTCACGTTGGTTTTGCCATGAATAAAATCAGTAAAGAACATGCAGAAGATAGTATCGCTGCTTACAATGAAATAGCAGAAGCGATGCGAGATGGCGAGATTAGTGATGAAGAAGGAAATAGTAACTATGTTTGAAGTGGATCTCATTGAAGGATTTCGTGACCCTGAACATATGAAAGCTTTGGCGGCACTGATTAAAAAAGAGTGCAAATCCAAAATTAATATTATGGAAGTGTGTGGCGGTCATACGCATACGATTATGAAGTTTGGGCTTTCTCAAATTTTACCAGAGCTCATCGAATTCGTTCATGGTCCCGGGTGTCCTGTATGTATTATGCCAAAAGAACGGATTGATCATGCAATTGCCTTGGCTTCGATGCCTAACACGATTCTTGCTACCCTTGGTGATATGATACGTGTTCCGGGAAGCAAAACATCTTTGCAAAAGCTTCGAGCGGAGGGCAAAGATATTCGTTCGTTGTATTCGCCTCTTGACGTCATTAAAATTGCTAAAGAAAATCCTGATAAAAACGTGGTTTTTTTCGCCATTGGATTTGAAACCACAACTCCGATGAGTGCCGTTTTGATGCAGCAAGCTATTTTAAACAAACTCACCAATGTTTTTTTTCACATTAACCATGTTACCGTACCTGAAGCGGTAGAGGCGATTATGGGAGATGGAAATGCGCTGATTGATGCATTCCTTGGACCTTCACATGTAAGCGTCATTACGGGCTATAAAATCTATGAGCCGATTGCTGAAAAGTATCACACGCCGATTGTCGTTGCAGGGTTTGAACCCACCGATGTGATGGAGTCTGTTTTACGCATTGTGCGTCAAATTAATGAGGGCAAAAGTGTTGTCGAGAATGAGTACGCCAGAGCCGTTTCGCGTGAGGGCAATTTGAAAGCACAAGAGCTTATCAATACCTATTTTGAAAAACGAAGTCATTTTAGATGGCGTGGTATTGGCGACATTCCCAATAGTGCGCTTAAACTGAGAGCCGAATATGCCGCCTTTGATGCAGAGATTGTCTTTGATGCCGTATTGCCAAAAATGGAACTGAATGACCATAAAATGTGTATTTGCGGTGATATTCTCAAAGGGCGAGCTAAACCGTTTGACTGTAAGGTCTTTGGTAAAGCCTGTACCCCAACGAATCCGATGGGTTCATGCATGGTTTCGAGTGAAGGGGCGTGTTCAGCGTACTTTAAATATGGAAAATTGAACCTCAAAGGAGCAAGGGCGTGAGCAAAAAGATACTTCTCTCTCACGGAGGTGGCGGTGAAGAGACCCAAAACCTTATTAAAGAACTTTTTTTTAAACATTTTGACAATGAAATTTTACTCCGCATGGAAGATGCGGCAAGCCTGAGTATGGATAGCACTAAAATCGCGTTTACCACTGACTCTTTCGTCGTTTCACCGCTCTTTTTTAAAGGTGGGAACATTGGTAAGCTTGCCATTGCTGGAACAGTGAATGATCTTTCCATGATGGGTGCACGACCTCGTTATATGACCTGTTCGTTTATGATCGAAGAGGGTTTTTTATATTCTCACCTTGAAGAGATTGTTATAACCATGCGCGATGAGATGGCAAAAAGTGGTGTCAAAATCGTTGCAGGTGATACCAAAGTGGTACCAAAAGGTGGGGTTGATGGACTTTTCATTAACACCACGGGCATTGGTGAGATTATGTATGAGAACATTTCGGCGCATAATTTAACGCAGGGCGATTGTATTATCGTTTCCAATGAAATCGGCAATCACGGCGCCTGCATCTTAGCAGCACGTGAGGAGATCGAATTGGAGAGTGATCTTCAAACGGACTGTGCAAGTTTATGGAAGCCTGTGGAAGCGCTCATTAATGCAGGTGTGAAGATTCATGCTCTCAGAGATGCAACCAGAGGAGGGCTTAGTGCCGTGCTTAACGAATGGGCTGATACCTCAAAGGTGTGCATCGAAGTCGAAGAGGCTAAAATTCCTGTGGCCCAAGAGGTCAAAGGGGTATGCGAACTTTTAGGTTTTGAGCCATATGAATTTGCAAATGAAGGAACTATGGTGATTTGCTTGCCTCAAAGTGAAGTGCAAAAAGCACTTGAAGTGCTTCAACATTTTCCTGAAACAGCCAAATGTGCGGTGATTGGAAAGGTGAGTAATGCCTTTACATGTAAAGTTGTTTTACACACACCTTGGGGGTCAGAGCGCTTTTTAGAACCACCTAAAGGTGAGTTACTGCCGAGGATTTGCTAATGCATGAATTTTCCATCGTTAATGCGCTTTTAGAAATGTGCGATAAAAATGCAAAAGAGCATAATGCGACAAAAATTACGAAAGTTGAAATTAAAATTGGTAAATTAAGTGGTGTAGAACCTTATTTATTGCAAACCGCATTTGACACCTTTAAGGAAGAGACCATTTGTGCTGAGGCAGAATTTGTCGCTCATCTGCAAGAGATTGTTATTCATTGTGAAAATTGTCACAATGAAGCAACGCTTACACAAAATGAGTTTGTTTGCCCTACCTGTCAAAGTACTGATTTGCGTGTTATTGATGGTGAAGAGATGTACCTCATGCATCTTGAGATGGAGTAAAGAGAGGCTAAGAGTGCATAATGTATAATCAATGATTATATAGTATGTTTCTACACGAGAACTTTACTAAGGATGCCCATGCTAAATGAGTTACGACATGCAACCCTTGAAGACTTGCCTGAGATCATTAAGATCTATAACGAGGCAATCAAAGATGGTATTTCTACAGCGGATAGTAAAACGGTGAGCGTAGAAGACAAAATAGAGTGGTTTAAGGCTCACGATGCATTACACCCAATCTTAGTTAAAGAGTATCATGGTCGTATCATCGCGTGGATCAGTTTACAACCTTTTTATGCCAACTTTTTGGCATATGCTCACAGTGCTCGTATCAATATCTATATCGATAAAAACTTTCAAGGCAAAAAGCTTGGACAACAGTTTTTATGTGAAGCCATTGAACAAGCTAAAAATTATGAGATTAAAACGCTTTTAGCGCTTATTTTTTCTGAAAACACACCTAGTTTGAAGCTTTTCAAAAAATTAGGGTTTAAAGAATGGGGCAATCTCAATCGCATCGCTACTATTGAAGGAATGGATAAAGACCTTTTGATACTAGGGCATCGCATTCAAGAATAGAGACAATGAAAAAAGAAGTTTCGATTATATTTGATATGGATGGCACACTGGTTGACTCAAGTGCAGCTATGACGCACAGTGTCAATTACGTGCGCAACACTTTAGGGCTTGCGCCTATCGCCAAAGAGTTTTTAGAGTATTATATTAATCAACCTGATCAGCATTTACCAAAGATTTTTTACAATACAGATGAGTATGATCCTGCTCATCGCGCCTTGTTTAAAGAGCATTACATGCACTTTTCACCCAGTATGATTTCTCTCTATCCTGATGTAAAAGACTTATTGCACTTTTTGAGTGAAAAAGTTTACTTAAGTATTGCCACAAATGCGAGTGATTTTTTTGCACGCCATATGCTTAAAGAGCTCAACATCATTAATTATTTTTCAAGTATCGTGGGTGCCAATAACGTGGCTGAGCCAAAACCAAGTCCATTAATGGTATACCATTTGATGGAAGAGCTAGGAAGTGCGCCTTCTAAAACCATTCTTGTTGGGGATAGCATCAAAGACGAGCTTGCCGCCTCAAATGCAGGAATTCATTTTATTTTTGCTCTATGGGGTTATGGTACGAGTGAAACAGCAAAACTTAGAGCCCATAATATTCATGAGCTTTTAGGCCTTCTTAACACATTTATTTAAAAAGCTCCAAGGGTAATTCAAGTGTTCGCTTGATAATGTTAACAGGGCTTTTTAAGGTATCTAATATAAGATGTGTCTCGATTTTTGGATCGGTTATTTGACCTGTCACATCAACATTTGTTGCAATCCGTTTATCTTCTCCTAAAATGACTCCTCCCACGATAGGAATCATATCAATGGCAGAACTAAAGGATTTAAGCGTCTTGATTTGCAATTTAAGATCCAGCGTACTCGTGTTCAAATCAAGCAATCCTGTACCCATAATATCTGCATTGGCACCACGAAGCTGAAGCTCTTTAACATGCAATGCCTCTTTGGTTTGGTTATATTCGATATAACCATTATCCACAAAATAGCCCTCGGTGTTAAAGTTTGGATCATTAAAGACGAGCAGGGAAGGGATAGCATTGATCGTAGCCATCAG
>JAVHRG010000043.1:0-5707 GCA_036171535.1 Sulfurospirillum sp.
CTATCCATGCCAAGAGGAATTGAAATGCCAGGAAGTCCTGTAAGGTTGAGTGAAATGGTATAAATATCACTCAAGTACATCTCTAATGGATCTGCTTTTGAGCCAAACTCAAATGCACTCGTCGGCGTTACTGGCATAAAAATAAGATCTGCCTCTTTAAAAATTGCTTCATACTGCGCTTTGATAAAATGGCGCGCTTTTTGTGCCTTGATGTAATACGCATCATAATAACCACTGCTTAAAACAAACGTTCCAAGAAGGATTCTTCGTTTAACCTCTTCACCAAAACCAAGGCTTCTGCTTTGAATAAACATCTCTTTAAGATTTTCATTGCTTCCACGGTTACCATAACGAACGCCATCATAACGACTTAAATTCGCACTCGCTTCTGCGGTGGCAATTACATAATAAGTTGCAATGTCATATTTGGAGTTGATAAAATTACGATACATAATTTTATGACCCGCTTTTTCGAGTGCCTTAATACCATCCATCATACGGTTACGCACTTCAGGACTCGCTTCGTTCAAATAATTTTCAATGACAGCAATCGTCATTTTACGATCCGCATTGAGCGTAGTTGCCACACTTTGATGTGCCATATTGGCACTGGTAGAGTCTTTTGGTTCATGCCCTGCAATGATGTCATACAAAATCGCAGCATCTTCGACATTTTGTGTAATCGGTCCAATTTGATCTAAAGAGCTTGAATAGGCACCCAAACCGTATCGACTCACTTTTCCATAGGTTGGTTTTAACCCAACACAGCCACAAAAGGCGGCTGGTTGGCGGATACTGCCCCCCGTATCGCTTCCAAGCGCTGCAATGGCGATACCACCTGCAACGGCTGCGGCACTTCCCCCGCTACTTCCACCTGGGACACATTTTGGATTGTGCGGGTTGAGTGTTTTGCCATAAAACGATGATTCAGTTGAGCTTCCCATCGCAAACTCATCCATATTAGTACGACCAAAAGGAGAGAGTCCATGTCGCAACATGTTGTCAATCACAGTTGCATTATATGGGGCAACATAACCTTGAAGGATGTTAGAGCCACTGGTAACTTCCCAACCATTGACTTGAATATTATCTTTAATTGCAATCGGGATGCCTGCACCATACTCACTAATCGTTTTACATGTAAGCTGTTCGACATACGCACCCAAGCTTTTTGTTGCTTCTATTTTTTTCTTTAAATCCGTTCTAAATGCTTCTATCTCTTCTTTGGGAAGTTTCAACGCCTCTTTTAAGGTTATCAACGCCTCTCCTTTATCATTATTTATAACGTAGCCTTCTTAGTAAAGCTCAAAAGACTACGTTAGCCACTAGGCACAGAAACTCGCCTCTTCCATATCGCATAAGACTAAAGCTTATTGCCCTTGTCGGCAGATTTTAATTTTTTTGTTTTGACATTAATCAGATAAATACACACACCAATAACCACGAAAATCGCTCCAACCGTCATGAAAATAAAGCTAAGCTCCACAGGAGCACTCAAATCAACCATTGAGTGCCTCATTACATCGGTGGCAGAGTTCTTCTTCACTTTTAGCACGGTATTTCCAACAACGTGGACATTTGCATTTGACAGCTTTAAAGATTTTAAAATGATCTCCCGCTACTTCAAATACACCCATTTCTCCTGCTTCATTATGCTCAATTACTTTACTCACCGTAAACCAATCTTCCGCATCCACTTTTTCTAATGCTGCAATTTTGGATGAAGTAGTTTGAAGCACCAACTCTAGGGTAGATTTGATGATTTTTTCTTTTTTAAGCGCATCGACGATTTCAAAGAATTTCTCTCTTGCTTCCACCATATAGACTTCATCAAACGATGTTGTCATGTTTGGAAGTGACCCATACACAAGGTCAAAAACACTTTCGCCTTTTTGTTTTAAGATGGCTGGTGCGTACTCCATCATCTCATCAATCGTATACGTTAATGTTGGTGCCATTAAGACCATTAATTTTTCAGCGATGAGTGCCATTGCACTTTGTGCTGAGAGACGAATCGTGTCGTTTTTCGCATTACAGTAAAGTCTATCTTTAGAAATATCAAGATAAATTCCACTAAGTTCCACTGCAATAAAATGGTTCAAAAGTGCAAATCCTTTGGAAAATTCGTACTCTCTAAAGTAACCTTGCGCCTCATCAAAAACGGCTTTGGCATGCGCTAAAATCCATTGATCTAAAATACCCATCTGCTCATACGGTAAAATAGTTTCTAAATCGTTAATATTCGCCAGTAAAAATCGGAATGTATTACGGATTTTTCGGTATTGCTCACTCACTTGTTTTAAGATATTATCGCTGATTTTTTGGTCACTCATATATTCACTGGTTACTGCCCAAAGACGTAAGATTTCGACGCCATGACTTTTCGCAATATCGATCGGAGAAATAACATTTCCTTTCGATTTGCTCATTTTTTCGCCCTTCTCATCCATCGTAAAACCATGAGTCAAAACTTTTTGATATGGAGCAATCCCATTGTTAGCCGTACTGACTAAGAGTGAGCTTTGGAACCAACCACGGTGTTGATCGCTTCCTTCAAAATACATGGTTGCAGGATAATCGCCCGCATCATAGTCACTTGATTGAAGCACTGCTTTCCATGTGCTACCACTGTCAAACCAGACATCCAAAATATCCATGACTTTTTCAAGATTTTCAGGGTTGTAGCCACTATTTTCAACCAAAAGATCTTTGATTTCTAAATCCCACCATGCATCCGCACCTTTTTCTTCAAAGATGTTGGCAATATGTGTCACTACGTTCGTATCAAAGATAGGTTTACCCGTTGTTTTATCTCTAAAAAATGCAATAGGAACACCCCAATCACGTTGACGAGAAATACACCAATCAGGTCTATTTTCAATCATCGAGCCTAAACGATTGATACCTGATTTGGGGTAAAAACGAACCTTTTGAAGCTCATCCATCGCCATTTTACGAAGGCTCTCACGTCCACCAACGGCTTCATCCATCGCCACAAACCACTGTTTGGTTGCACGGTAAATAATAGGCCGATGTGTTCTCCAACAAAATGGATAAGAGTGAGTAAACTTCGAGCATTTAAGAAGTCGTGTGCCTAAAAGTTCTAAAATACGCTCATTGCATTTAAAAATATGTTCGCCTACAAAACTCTGCGCATCAGGAAGTAGCCCCAAACGAACGACGGTTTCATCGTAACAGCCTCTCTCATCAACAGGCATAATGACTTCAAGACCATAACGAAGCCCTACTTTGTAGTCATCATCACCGTGTCCTGGAGCGGTATGAACACAGCCACTTCCGCCATCCATCGTAACATGCTCACCTAAGACAAATTGTGATTTTCGACCATTAAGTGGGTTGATTGCAAAACTGTTTTCAAGCACACTGGCTTTAAAGGTTTTAACGATTTCACCCGCAACTACACCTTGCTCTAAAAGTTTTACATGTAAAGGCTCGGCAACAATATAACCATCAGATGTCAGCACATAGTTTTCATCAGGGCTAAAAGCAATACCAACGTTTGCAGGCAGAGTCCAAGGCGTTGTTGTCCAGATAATGACGGAAGCATCTGAGCTAATATCAAGTTTTGCTCTCGCTTCAGGTGTGAGTGCAAAGGCGACAAAGATAGAGTAGTCTTCTTTGTCTTCGTACTCCACTTCGGCTTCTGCTAACGCACTACGTGCCGCCCATGACCAATAAACCGGTTTGCTTCGCTCGACCAAAAGTCCTTTGTCTGCAACACCACACAAAGCACGATAAATGTCGGCTTCAAATTTAAATTTCATCGTCATATACGGATTGTCCCAATCGCCTATAACGCCTAGGGATTTAAACTCTTCACGCTGAATATCAATAAATTTGCGTGCATGTTCACGACACAATTCGCGAATTTTGCTTTTTGGAAGGGCGTCTTTTTTCTCTTTTCCAAGGTTTTTTTCAACTTGCTGCTCAATCGGCAAGCCATGACAGTCCCAACCCGGAACATAACGGACTTTCTCACCAAAGAAATAGTGAGTTTTAACGATCACATCTTTAAGAATTTTATTGAGTGCATGTCCAATGTGAATATGCCCATTGGCATACGGAGGGCCATCGTGAAGAATAAATGTCGTTGGGGCATTTTCTCTGTTATGAATCATTTTTGCATAAGCGCTCTCCTCTTTGGAAAACCACTTGGCATAGCGTGCAGGCTCGTTTTGAGGGAGGTTGCCGCGCATTGGAAAATCGGTCTGAGGAAGAAGCAAGGTCTCTTTATAGTCCATCTATTTATCTCTCCTTGGAAGCTACAACTCTTTACATGTAAGCGTCTCTTAAAATGAGGCAAGTTTATCTAAAAACGATTTAAGAAGCACTTACGGTATAATGCGTGATACGATATAATGCAAAGTTTTAGTCTGTCAATATTGTTGGCAAGCTTTTGTGCCCAAGTGGTTAACGTAGTCAAAACAGTTTTACTTTTTTGACGTCATCAAAATTAAAAAGGTATTCCTATGAAAAGCTCTTTGATCGTAGTTGGAAAAGCGCTACGATACAATCTGCCATTTTTAAACTATATTCATGCGACCATTACCAAACATCTCGATCTTCCTGACCAAACCGTTTACATCGATAAAAACGATAAAGATCTCTTTTTTGTATTGGAAGAATCCATCACACATGCTGATGAAATCGTCATCGTCACATCCAATGATAGTTTTAACCTTGTCAATAAAGTCATTGCAACACTGGGTGGAGAGTCACTGGAGCTTAAAGGTGGCATGCTCATCCCTTCTAAAACAGCTCATTTTGAAGAAAATAGCTATCTTTTAGAGCGTGATGGTAAACTGATAAATATCATTAAAGCCAGTGAAAACAAAAAGCTTCCTGTTATTTTAATCGAAAATAAAAATAGTTCTGCCCTCTTTTCCATCATTAACATTGATGAAGATTCTCTTAAAATATTGCTAGAGCCATTGGCACAAAATTTCGAGATTCGTATTACTCCTGCAAAAATTATTGATGGCTGGATGACCATTGAAGCTATCTCAAATAAATATGGTAATCTAGAAAGCTTCTTTAAAGCAGCAAAATCACTTCTTCCTCAAAAAGTAATCAATCACCCTGATGTGATTGCACATATTGCAGAATCACTTCAAGCGCATGGAAAAACACTCAGTATTGCAGAAAGCTGTACAGGAGGACTCATTGCCTCGATGCTCACCAAACGCTCTGGCGTTTCAGCTGTTTTTAAAGGTGGTCTTGTCACCTACTCCAATGAAATAAAAGAGTCATGGCTTGGAGTAAGTCATGACACTATCGAGCGTTTTGGGGCAGTCAGTGAGCTCTGTGTCCGTGAAATGCTTGAAGGTGTTTTAAATGCCAGCCTTTCTGATTTTGCCATTGCCACGAGTGGTATTGCAGGACCAACAGGAGGAAGTATTGAAAAGCCTGTTGGTACCGTTTATGTAGGCGCTCGCAATAAAGAGGGTGATATTGTAGTTGAAAGACTTCTTTTAGAAGGCGATCGGGAGTATATACAAACACAAAGTGCTTACCATGCCTTAAAGTTGCTTTTGCATGTAGGCGAAAATATTTTTTTGAAAAGTGAAAAAATGTCTTGACAAATGAACTTTTTTTCTCTATAATTTCAGCCTCATTACGAGAAGAACGTGAATGACTCGTTAGCTCAGTTGGTAGAGCATCTCCCTTTTAAGGAGGTGGTCGATGG
>JAVHRG010000044.1:0-5690 GCA_036171535.1 Sulfurospirillum sp.
AGCGCGCTGTTCCATTTTGCGAAAAAAGACATAGCTTGGATTGGTGTTGAGCATTGTATCAATTTGACTGGGATGCGCCACAAGCCACGCTTTGATGCTCTGTAAAGAGATCTCTTCGACACTGGCAAAAATACCACGATTGAACATCTCACGACCTAGCGATTTGTAGGGGTGCCCGTTTGAATCGGCATAGCCTATAAAAACAACCTTACCATCTTCAAATTCAACTCTGCCTGAGCCTTGCACTTCCATAAAGAAAAGATCAATTTTATCATCCACATAGCAGAGCACTTCGGCATTAATTTTATGCTTTTCAATCTCTGCGCGTGTATAGTACGGAAGCATTTTACCTTTCACGGAACGTCCACGCATCTTTTTGTCGTGTTCTCCCACAATGGCGACCAAATCTTTTGGCTTTGCATACACAGGGTATTTAAACCGTGCACTTTTTTTCATACTGCCATGCAATAAGGGCTCGTAATACCCCGTTAACATCGAACGTTGTTCATTCGGCTGAATTCTTTTCAACTCAAAAGAGTTTTGAAAAAAGGCTCTGGCATCTTTTACATGTAAAGATTGTTCGCAGACATTGGCATAGGCTTTTTTAGTCAAAGGTGCCGCACAATTTTGGCGAAACAGAGAAAGGAGTTCATCAAAATTCTCATGTTGAGAAAGAGAGGTAAAGCGTTCGTTTTGTTCTTTTAAAGAGGTGACAAAGGCTTCATCTTGGGGAGTAGGAGCGGATTTTGGAGCACAACCACTCAACACAAACAGCAAACAGATAAAAAGGGGAAAACTATATCGCATCACAATCCATTAAAAGAGCTACCCTCAAAGGTATCTCATCATTTTATTAACGTTTTGAGTCTGACATAAGCCATTTGAGGCCTATCCAACTCAAAAATGTATCGAAAAATTATAACATAAAACAACCTTGCTCCAAATTCACTCAAGAGAATCTATAGAATTTTCAAAGTTTAACAAGGGTAAAATTTGTCCTTATTTAATCTTGAGGAATTTTTGTACCCATGTTTAAAACTATTTTCCCTTTAAGCCTTATCATTTCACTCCGTTTCTTAGGTCTCTTCATCGTCCTACCCGTCCTCTCCGTTTACGCGCTTCACCTCGAAGGTTCAAACGAATTTTTAGTGGGTATTACCATTGGTGGATACGCACTCACGCAAATGTTTCTGCAAATTCCTTTTGGGATTTTATCAGACAAAATTGGACGTAAAATCACTATTTTTGTGGGACTCATTATTTTTCTGCTTGGCTCACTCGTTTGTGCGTATAGCACCACCATTTACGGACTGATGATCGGACGCTTTTTACAAGGTGCGGCGGCGATTGGCGCTGTGGGAACGGCGATGATCAGTGACATGGTCAAAGAAGAAGTGCGCGGACATGCCATGGCGATTATGGGTGGCTGTATCGCAGCAAGCTTTGCGATCTCTATGATGCTAGGTTCTGTCATTGGTGGTTATTATGGGGTCGATAAACTCTTTTTTATCACCGCAGCCCTTTCTGTTTTTGCGATGATCGTGCTCTACACCAAAGTGCCTAACCCACCCAAAATCATTCACAACTACGGTGCCGATGAGACGCAACTCAAACATATTCTCAAAGACAAAGACCTCATGAAGATGAACATCACCAACATGCTTCAAAAAGGGATGATGACGCTTGCATTTATGGTCATTCCTATCATCATGGTGCAACAATTTGGCTTTGCTAAAAAAGAGCTTTGGATGGTTTATCTGCCAGCAATGCTCTGTGGTGTACTTGCAATGGGACCTTCTGCCATTTTGGGAGAGAAAAAACATAAAGCCAAAGAGATGCTGATGATCGGTGTAGCACTCTTTGCGATCAGCTATGTCATGATGGGTTACGCACATAAAGCACCATGGTTTATCGTGGGTGTGGTTATCTTCTTCATCGGCTTTAACATGCACGAACCGCTCATGCAATCTATGGCGAGCAAATACGCTAAAGTTCACCAAAAAGGTGCAGCACTCGGTGTCTTTAATACCTTTGGTTACGGTGGAACGTTTGTGGGTGGTGTTTTTGGTGGTTATTTCTTACAACACTTTGGCATCATGGAGATTGCATGGGTGATCTTTATCATCTGTATTCTCTGGCTCTTTTTGATTGCCAGCCTTAAAAACCCAAGCCATAACAAAAACATCTACTTGCCGTATGGCGAATTTGATATTTCGCGTGTGGAACACCTTAAAAATCTTAAAGGTATTGTTGAGTGGTATCGTAACGAAAGTGAGAAAATCTTGGTCGTCAAATACGATGCCAACCTCACTGACAAAGAGACGATTTTAGCGGTCATTTCCTAATCAGTGAGTTATCTCTCTCTTTTTTTCACAAGCTTCGCCTCTGCCACGCTACTACCCGGTGGAAGTGAAGCACTTTTTGTTTATTTACTCAGTGAACATCTGAGTCCTCTTTTACTCTTAAGTGTCGCCACACTGGGCAATACCTTAGGTGCATTTGTCAACTACCTACTTGGAAAATACGCTACGGACTTTGCACTTCGTAAAAACTATATGAGCGAAAAACATCTCCAAAAAGCCTCAACTCTTTTTGAAAAATACGGCGCTTGGAGTTTGCTATTTTCTTGGCTTCCCATCATCGGCGATCCACTCACGTTTGTTGCAGGTGTCGTACGTTATGAGTGGTGGAAGTTTGTCATCATCGTTTGTTTTGCCAAATTGGCACGGTATATTTTTGTTTATCTTGGATTTTTGGCGGTAACACAATGAACACACCCATCTCCTGCGAATTTTACGACCAACTGATGGTCGCCATTCAGCGCAAAATTCCCTCAACCATTGTCTATTTGGAAAATGAACAAAGCACTACAATGAAAGGTGTTGTTACAGAGTTAATGATGATTGAGTATGAAGAGTTTTTGGTTTTAAAAGGTGGAAAAAAGATAAACCTTCAAACGATTTTTTCGTTTAATGGCAAAAAATATAAAGAGGTTTAAATCTTTATAGGTGAAAGTTATATATAAAACTCTTGCCACTTTTGCTCTTTTTACACACATAAATTATTTTTTTCCTCATAATTATAGGTTTTCTCTCTACTTTCACCCTTCTGTCAATTATACTCATTAGACAATGTTGAGATATAAAAAGGGGCGCAAATGATTGATTTGAGTACTATAAAAGGTAAATTAGCTATTTTGTCTATCCTGAGTTTTATAACGTATGCATCGATATGGTACATATCGTACAGCAATAATAGCCAAGCTCAAACGATAACTATGCGGCTATTAAAAGTAGGAGAAATTCAAACGCTTGCGAGTGAAACATCCGCAGATTTACGTGGATTTAGACTTTTTCAAGAACAGAAATTTTTAGATAAATTTAAAAAAGACTCAGATGCTATCGTTGTTAAACTAGATGAACTCTCTTTAATTCTGGGTGATGATGACCTTAAAAACAAGCTTGTCAATTTGTCTAAAGAGTATAAAACATGGAATGATCTAAGGTATGCTATATCCGAAATCATTAATAAAAATAAAGACCAAATGAAAACCAAAACATTCCAAGAAAGCGCGGAAGGTAAAACGCTTGCTGAAATTACTAAAAAATCAATAGATTTAAAAAATGTTATTCAAGATCAGCAAGACACACTTTTGCATCTCATTCAAACAAGCAATTTAGAAAAAATGAATAACAGCGCAACAAAGATTGCGGGCATTATATTTTTAAGTATTATATTTATTATGGGAGTATTTTATTTGATCGCCAAAAATATTGTCACATCCATTAAAAATCTAGAAATAAGTGTGCAAAACATAACACACAATAAAGATTTTACGCAAGATCTTACGATCAAAGGTAAAGATGAATTGGCGCAGATGAGCATTCAGCTTAATGAACTTATCAAAATGCTTCGTCAATCATTCCATACCATTGATCTCTTGCTCCATAATAATTTATCCGTCTCAGAAGCATTTTCTACCACAACATCTTTAATTAAAAAATCCGTAGACGAAGAGTCTAAAGTCATTGTCGATATAACAGCCCATTCGGACACGATGAAAGAAGGGATGGAAATCTCATCAAATGAAGCTAAAAGTATTCTTGAAAAAGCCATTGCAACGGGAGAAAATATGCAAGAAGTTAGGAAATCACTCTCTTACACGATAGAGCAATTAGATATTACTTCCCAAATAGAATCCGACATTAACAACAATCTTCACACACTCTCCGAAGAAGCAGCTCAGGTTAAAGAGGTTATTACGATAATATCGGATATCGCAGATCAGACGAATTTGTTGGCATTAAATGCCGCTATCGAAGCAGCTAGGGCGGGAGAACACGGACGTGGGTTTGCGGTTGTTGCGGATGAAGTGCGAAAATTGGCGGAACGTACGCAAAAAAGCCTTGTTGATACCAATGCGACTATCAATGTTATCGTTCAGTCCGTCAATGATATTTCAGATAAAATGAATAAAAATATCGAACGTATTAAAAACCTTGTGACTTCATCCAATACGGTCAATGTCAATACAGATATAACCGCCCGTACACTCACCGATACCGTTGATTTAATCCAAAAACTATACAATGATGCGAAAATAAACGTTCAAACAACAGGCAAAATCATCCATCAAATCAGCGTTGTTAGCTCTTTGTCCACAAACAATACAAAAAGTGCGGAAGAGATATCTACTTCTGCTGATGAGTTGTGTAGAATGACTGTGAAATTAAAAGAAGAGATTTCTATTTACAAAACATAATGTATCCATTGATGATTTACGAATCATTAACAGAAGAGATTTATAATGGTGTATAAGATATTCATTATTGGAGCTAAAACAATGTTTTATCACATAAGATCGAAAACATGTAGCCCTTCGATAAGTAAAGGCATCATCACGCTTAGCGTACTCTCTTTGATTGCACCCTCACTTTTTGGTGCAGGTTATATCTTACCAAGTGGCACAGTGGTGTATGACAATACGGCAGACCAAACTATCTACAGAGTCGAAAGAGTTTCTCCTATGCCCTCTTCTTCTCATGTGATCGTAGAAGGCTCACCGATGCAGACGACAACGGTTATGATCGAAGATAGAGTTGTTGCGTATGACCGCCCTGTCATTATTAGAGAACGAATCATCGATAGAGGACCCGTGTATGATGTTGTAGATGCCGCAGGTACTGTCCTCTTTTATGGGCTTCTATACGATTCCTTAGGACATGGCTTTTACCATTATGGACCTCATCGACATTATGATCGTTTTGATCACTACAGAAGATAAGTTGACTCAAAAAGCCTAAACTTTTAACGGATGCTTTTTTCTTTACATGTAAAGATTTTGTCTCCCAAAATTGCGCTTAGTTTTAAAAAGAGCAACGCAAAGGTTAAAAGTTTAGCTCCAACCTTTTTCCCCTTAGAAAATCTAAAAATTTCACCTAAAGCCTCTCAAAATATAACTTTTTTTCATTCCTAAAATTTAAGGATTCTTATCTTATCCTACTTCTAGAATCAAATTTAATATTTCCCGCCCCTGACATCTAAAGCGTATACAGGAGATTATATGTTTAACACCAAGAAGATTATCTTTATTGTTTTGGCGCTACTTGCTATGCTTTCTATGATTTATCTCACGCCCGAAATGGCGGGACTCAATTTTAAAGGAAAAGTAGCGCTTGGTGTTGGTATCT
>JAVHRG010000045.1:0-5674 GCA_036171535.1 Sulfurospirillum sp.
AAATCTATGCTGATTTTTGAAATATTTGAGGTTTAGATTTGCAAGTGGCTCTCTATTTTATTATTTATTTATAAAGAAGTTATATAGAATTTATTAATTAGTTAGGTGAATTCCTTGAAAGCCCTTTTGGCACGTTGTTTGGAGGATATTTAGTGTTAGTAAATTTATATTAAAACGTTAGTTGTTTGTCCATTAAAAAGAAGTTTTATTTCGTCATAAGAATGTTTAATTTATTTAAACGTTAGAACTATGTCAATTATTTAGACCTATTCTTTGAATTAACCCTAATAATATATAAAAACTGTCTATACGTTAATCTTTTGCCCAAATATTTTACGGAAAATGCCTATTTTGTTTGTGCTAAGTCTTTATTAGGTTGCTAAACGTTAGTACTTTGTCTGCCAGTTGGTTTTTTTACTAACGTTTTGAACATATTTGTGCTGTTTTCGCAGCAAAAGAGTATGAAATCCAATCAAACGTTAGTATTTTGTCCAAGGGTATAGACACGTAACTAACGTTTAAGTAGTTTTAACAGACAAAGTACTAACGTTTTAACTATTTAAGGGGTGCTTGTGTTTTGGAGTGAATGATTAAGTGTATATTGGACATGCAGCTAACGTTTAAACTGATAAATAGTCATATGTATTACGAAATATGGACAAGATACTAACGTTTCAAGGTATAATATCTATTATTGGAACAAATCATGCTATTTGTACTATAAGTAATTGACTGAGGAAGATATGAAAAAGCAAGAAATAATTGTCTTTACAAAAAATGAAAAAGATGAATATTTTAGAAAGAGTACAGAGTTTGCCAGCGCAGACGTAACTCTAAAGGAAGATGTAAAATCTACAGGGACAGTAGAACGACTGAGTGCAACCATTCTAAAGGGTGTACAAGATCAGCTTTTTTCCATAGCGCGTCAGAAGCAAATTGAAACTATATCCAAAGAGCTTGTAATTAAATATTCTACAGAATATAAAGATTCTTATATAAGCAACTACATTAAAAAAGCAAAAAAGTCTGATAAAAGTAGATCACTCGAGTCAATAGAAGTAGAAGCACAACGCAATTATGAAATTCGTAAGAAGAATATTGATTCTTTAGCAGAAAAAAAAGCTTGGCGTGAAACTATTATAACAGAAGTAAAAGATGAGGAGTTAGTATTTCGCTTTGATGCAAAAAGTATTTTTGAATATGCAAAAATTCATGGAACAAAAAAAGATCGATTGTATGATGATGTTAAAAAAGTACAGGAAAAATTCAATAACTGGACGGAAAAACATTTCAATATTGAAAAAGGAATAATTGAAGATATTGAGGAAAATGGTGTTTTATTTCCTCATTCCAGTTATAAACATGGGGCTGATTCTGAAATAGAAATTGTTTTATCGAGAAGAATGATCCATATGGTTTTGTTTTTGTCAAAAAATTTCTTGAAATACCATCTTGATTCTTATATCGCGGTATCAACACCAAATGCAACGCGACTCTACGAAATTCTTATTGATTATATCTCTGGGAACCTTTTTGTATCGGGGAGAGATTTGACTTTTGAATATTTACAGAAAAAATTCAATACTAACTATAAGCAGTTTCGTTTATTTCTTCGAATGGTTATTGCTCCTTCTCTTGAAAAAATTAATAATGAATTAGGAACAAATCTCACGTGGGCGGTTGATAAAAAAAGAGGTCGTAACATCTACAGTGTTAAATTTGAAATTAGTGATTATGATAGAAAAGTTTTACAAGGTATTAGAGATGAGAATATTGACGATACGGTTTTGTATTCATTTGAATATTTTCTTGCTCTTGTTTCTCTTGGAGGGCAAAAGGCTCAAGGTGGATTACGAGCTATATATGAAAGAATTCGTGGCCAAGTGAATGATGGAAGTTTTGAATATTTTGGGAAAACTCGCGAAGAGATGTTTGAAGATCATATGAAAAATCTTGGTGATGCAGAAGAACTTGAAGGATTGATTCAGAACGATGAACTTTTATTGAAAAAGTATGTTTACGACCCTGTGTATATGAATATTATTGACCGAGATGAGCTTATATTTATAGGTGCAATAGCTACTGAATCATTAGAATATTTACGTATAAGCTATTTAATTCCTAAGGGAATTTTGAGCCCCACCCTACCCTATTTTAATAGTCATACCGAAGAGAAAGACGTCACAAATAGCATTTTACCTTTTAAATTTAAATTGACCGCTAAAAAGACATTGATTATTGATAATAAAAATTTTGACTCGATGAAAGCTACAATAGGGCCGTATATGAAATCAACTGAACGGTTTGAATTTGATAGTCTAGAACACCAAGAACGTTTTTGTGAAGTTTTTGGCATCGAATTCTTCGATAATGTTTCTACAGCATTTGAGGCAGAGGTAGTTGAGAATTTTATTAATGAAACTGAAATCTTGCAAGAACATCTTTTTGATAAATTTGAATCGTTAATGCTAAGTATTGGAAACAGATCAATTGCTAAAAATAGAGATAAGTGGCTTGATGCAGTTAATGGACTTGAAGAAGAATATGACACGCAAGCGGTTTCAAATGTATTTAATTTCTTATCTAATGGATCTGATAGTGCTCTATTCTGGCTTAAAAATATTACTACTCCTACTAAATTAATTCAACATTTTGAACAGATTGAACAAATTTCAAATATTGAAGAACTAAGCTTCATGCAGAAGGTCAAAAAAGATCCAGAGATCAAAAATTTAATGTTACTGATGCAAAGTCGTGGTGAATCAGAAGAATATATTGCAGACGAAGTAAATAGAGTGATAGCGAGTAAAATGGAGCGAGGTTTATATGGTAAATCAGAACCAGCTTGGAAAATGGAAAAACGTATGAAGCGTGAATCTGGGGAAGTGTTGATGGAGCAGGTTAGACAAGCAGGGTATACAAATATATTTGATTTTCTTGAATCTAAAGAGTAATTATATTGATCAAAGTTGCACATGTGCAACTTTTCTTTAAACTAGTTAATAAAATTCAAGGCTATTTACATATTTCAATAAATTCATATTGACAAATCAAAATGATTTTGTCAATATAGCGTAATTCATTTGTTGCACATGTGCAACCAAACAAAAAGGATACTTTGTGGCTATAGATTATAGTGGAATGGCTTTCTTCTTCAATAAAAGCGAACGAACACTAAGACGTTGGGAAAATGAAAAATCAGAGATATTTAATATGATGCTGGAGCAATATTCAGCACAAGAATCCAAAGAATTAAACAGTAATAGTACAGTAATCGCAACAGTATCGTTAAAAGGAGGTGTTGGAAAATCAACCATTAGTGATGCTTTTGGATTTTATTTGGATGATTCAATTATCCTTAACTTAGACCTTGCTCAACCAGCATCACAAGTAAATGCTTGTCCAACAATAGATTACGTTGAACACATAGAAAATAAAACTGTAGAAGAAATTATTCGGGAGCTTACTCAAAAATATCGATACGTGATAATTGACACGCCAGGCGACCCAACTGCAGAAGTATTAGAAGCACTTAAGTATGCAAGCAAGCTCATAATTCCTATGACTGTTGGTAAGCGAACAAGACAAGCGACGGAATCTACGTTACATACTTTTTTTGGGGAAGGCACTGCCCTCACTGGAGCATATGATGTTTTCTTTTTATTCAATGCCTATACAGATAAGAAAAAAAGAGATGAAGCAGCGGCGTTATTTAAAGAAGCTTATGAAGAGTTCAAACCATATGCTGCGGTGAAGCTAAATCCAAAACTTGGCGCCCTTGATGCATCAAATGCGATTAGTACCGCAGAGGAGTCTGGTAAATCAATTTTTCAGATGGTACAAGAAAACAGAACAGCTTATGCGACTGCGGCTAAAAAGATGACAGTTCTATGCAATCAAATTGAAGAACATTTTAAGTTGAATTAAAAGGGAATGCAATGATGGAAACAGATTTTGATGCTCATTTAAAGAGTAGTGACAAAAAACAAGAAAATCGTACAGACGCATTGCGAAAAAAAATTGGCATGAGTAATCCTCAAAGCAAGATCGGTTCTAAAAATGAAGCAGAATTTCAAACAGATCAAATTGTTGACATACCAATACATAAACTAGTAGTAAACCCTTATCAGCCTCGTCTTAGTATGGATCCAGATACTGTTCGAGAGCTGGCATTAACTATCAAAGAACACGGTCTCTTACAGCCCATTGCCGTTATGCCAATAGCTGGTGACAAATATATGATTCGATACGGGCACAGACGGGTTGAAGCATGTAAAATACTCCATCATAAAACTATTAAAGCGATAGTGAAAGTGGGGGAGGGGAATAACGAAAAGTTAATGTCCGAAGCCTTGATTGAAAACATACAGCGCGATGATATGCATATTATCGACATTGCACTTTCGATGAGAGCTGCATTGGACAATAAGCTATTTCCTAATATGGAATCACTTGCGATGATCATTGGAAAAGATAAAACACAAGTGTCACGCATCCTTAGTATCCTTACTCTTCCTGAAAAAATATTACACGATATCGCAACCAAGAAAACCATTTCTGATAGAGTTGTTCTTGATTATCTTAGAAAAGTACAAGATCCCGTAAAATGCGCTGAATTGTATAGCTGGTATGTAGAAATTAATCCAAGTCGTGCCGATTTTGTTTTAAAAGTAAAAGGCCTAGACGCACCTACGGATAAGACTAATACTTTTAGCATCAAAAATACATCAAAAGGTTGCACGATTAAACTGAATCAACTTACGAAAGATCAAGAAAAACTGTTAAATGAGTTTATTGGCAATTTAATAGGGTAGGGCGGTCATTACTATCCCCCTCTATGAGCTTCTTTATAGGCATGAGCGAATAATAATCAGCCCACGAGTCGAAAAAGGGTGTTGTGAGGCGTAGAGGTGCGTTATTATTGCGATAATAAACCATCCATAAGAGAGGAACACCATGCAGCAACCTTTTATGGCGTATGAAAACGATACGGACGGATTCACTGCCGGCAATCTCCATATTCAAAACGGTACTGACACCATCAGAGTTGAAGGCACCCTCAAAATCACCAAAGACCGACAAGGGCTCGATACGTGCAATTAGAGACGGCAAAGATGTTTATGCAACCAGTATGAATGATCCCGCATGGCTCGAAGTTCCGAAACTTATAAAAAGTGTTATAATTTTTCCAGCACTCAATACTAAAATTTGGGAAAATCAACACAAAAGAGACGTAGTGCACGGTAAAAAATACCAAATATTTGTAAGCTCTACGTTCACGGACTTACAAAGTGAACGAGAAAAAATAATTAAAGCAATTTTGGAGCTGTATCATATTCCGATTGGTATGGAAATGTTTAGTGCAGAGGACGAAGATCAATGGGAGATTATTAGAAGAACAATCGACATAAGTGATTACTATATATTGATTATAGGGCTTAGATATGGAACTGTTACGTCAGAGGGGCTCAGTTTTACACACAAAGAATACGAGTATTCACTTTCAAAAAAAATTCCTATTTTGGCTTTTGTTTTAGACGATGGAGTTTCTCTAGCAAAAGAAAAAAGAGATGACAATCTAGATAATATAAATAAGTTTAGAGAAGCAGTTTTAGCAAACGCCAATTCAAGTCATAAGTGCAACACCTATGCTTTTTAGCTTGCTTGGGAAATC
>JAVHRG010000046.1:0-5668 GCA_036171535.1 Sulfurospirillum sp.
TGCACGAGATCATCGTCTCTTCAGCGCACCGAAGTCCTGCCAGAACGCATGAATATGTTAAAAACGCCGAAGCCAAAGGGGCGAAAGTCTTTATTGCCGCGGCGGGCATGGCAGCACACTTAGCAGGTGTTGTGGCTTCACTTACGACAAAACCCGTCATTGGTGTTCCAATGAAAGGTGGCGTTATGGATGGCATGGACGCGCTTTTAAGTACCGTTCAGATGCCAGGAGGTATGCCAGTGGGTACGGTGGCGATTGGCTCAGCAGGCGCTATTAACAGTGCGTATTTGGCAATGGAAATTCTTGCCCTTGCGGATGAAGAGTTGGCAGCGAAACTCAAAGAAGATCGCATTTTGAAAGCGAAAAAAGTCGAAACAGATTCTATGGGTATTGAAATCATCCTATAAGGGGAAAGCAATGAGCAGTTGGATGGAAATTGAAGAGTTTAGCACATTAGTGAATTTGGATATTTCTGCCATTCAGTCATTGATTGATGAGGGAAAACTCATCACTAAAGAGGAAGAGGGCAAGTGCTTTGTTGAGGTCAGTCGTAGTGCACAAGCCCTCATCCCTGCGACCAAAGGAATAGTTCTTGATAATGCGTACGATGGCTCCTCTATCTCAATGAGCTCGGAGTTTGTCGAAAAAACAGTCGGGGCCATTTTGAGCCTGCATGAAAAAGTTTTGGATGCTAAAGAAGAGACTTTGGATGCGCTCAAAGGCGAAAATCGTTTTTTAAAAGAGGCACTTTTTTCGATGCAAGAGCTGTGTGATGAAGATCGTAAAGTTATTGAGACACTCACCAAACAGCTTGAACTGTTACGGGATGAGCTTGAATTTACCAAACGCAAATATAAAATGATGTGGAACAAAGCGGTGGAAAGCTATACCCCACCCACCAAATAATCTTTACATGTAAAAGGATAAGATAGTGTTAACCTTTAGTCAAATGCTTTTAAACCTCCAAACTTTTTGGCAAGATCAAGGCTGTACGATTGTTCAACCTTACGATATGCCAGCAGGTGCTGGAACATTTCACAATGCAACCTTTTTACGAAGTTTGAGCAGTAAACCGTGGGCAACAGCCTATGTTGCACCAAGCCGCAGACCGACAGATGGCCGTTATGGTGAAAATCCAAACCGTTTGGGAAGTTACTACCAGTTTCAAGTGCTGATTAAACCAAGTCCTGACAATATTCAAGAGCTTTATCTTAAAAGCCTTGAGATGCTAGGTCTTGATATTAAAAAACACGATATTCGCTTTGTCGAAGATAACTGGGAATCTCCAACACTCGGCGCTTGGGGTCTTGGTTGGGAAGTCTGGTTGGATGGCATGGAAGTCACTCAGTTTACCTATTTTCAACAAGTAGGCGGTATCCCTTGCAGTCCCATTCCTGTTGAGATTACGTATGGTGTTGAGCGTTTGGCAATGTACCTTCAAGAAAAAGAATCTGTCTTTGATTTGGTTTGGAATGAAAACAAATTTGGTGTAACGACATATGGTGATGTACATAAACAGAGCGAGTATGAATTTAGTAAATACAACTTTGAAATTGCCAATGTGTCAATGCTCTTTGATCAATTTGAAAATGCCCAAGTCGAATGTAAACGATGTCTGGAAGAGAATTTACCCCTTCCTGCTTACGACTACTGTTTGATGGCTTCACATACCTTTAACGTACTTGATGCACGCAAAGCGATCTCGGTAACACAACGCCAAAACTACATCCTTAAAATTCGCGAACTTGCCAAAGGGTGCGCCGTCAAATACAAAGAAGTGGTGGGGTAATGAAATTAGGGGCAGTATATGATTTTTTAGATGCATTAAGCCCTTTTGCCACACAAGCACATTGGGATAACAGTGGTTTATTGATTGGTAGTCGGGATGATGAGGTAGAACACATCTACCTTAGCCTTGATGTCGATAGCACACTTTTAGAAGAGGTATCTCCCCATTCGCTTATCATAACGCATCATCCACTGATTTTTAGTGGTTTAAAACAGCTTAATTTTGCAAAGTATCCTTCCAATTTGATTCAAATTATGGTACAAAAAAAGATCAGTTTGATTGCAATGCACACCAACTTTGATCTCTCTCATTTAAATGCCTATGTGGCTTCAAAGCTAGGCTTTGAAGTCACAGAAACCAAAGAGTTTGTAGCGTATTGCGAAGTGAACCAAAGTTTGGATGATTTGGCTTTACATGTAAAGCAAATTTTGGGCATTGAGCACCTGCACATCGTGCGAGCCAAAGAGTGGATTGGACGTTGTGCCATTACCACTGGATCGGGGGGTGATTTGATTGCTCAAATTGAAGCAGATTGCTTCTTAAGTGGCGATCTAAAATACCATCAAGCTTTAGAGGCAAAAGAAAATAACCTCTCATTTATTGATATAGGCCACTTTGAGTCCGAGCGCTATTTCCCAGAGTGTTTAGGCCATTATTTGAAAAATTTGCCATTAAAGGCTATAATAACAAATTCTAAAAATCCGTTTGAGTATAAATAGAGGACACATAACATATGAATAAGTATTTAGAACAGTTAATTGAGCTTTCAAGGTTAGACAAAGAGATCGACGATTTTGGTCCACGTATTACCAAAGTTGAGAAAATGTTGAAACTTTCTTTAGATAAAGAGAGAGATTTAAAACTCCAAGCTGAGTCTTTCCAAGCAGATATCGCCGATGCAAAACTCAAAAAAGCAAAAAATGAATCACACTTAGCAGAACTTTCCGCTAAACTTAAAGATATTACTAAAAAAAGTGCTTTGGTTAAAACAGCCAAAGAGATTAAAGCGCTCCAACTTGAAGAAGAAATTTCAAAAGAGCAATGTGATTTTGCCAATGATGAAATTAATCGTTTAGATAAAATTGTTGATTTGAAACAAACCAACATTGCAGGATTGCAAGAAAAAATTGCTGAGGCTGTCAAAGAGGCTGAAGAGATTAAAACTTCGATTGATTCACAAATTAAAACGATCGAAGAAGAACG
This sequence comes from Sulfurospirillum sp., assembly GCA_036171535.1. Classification (GTDB taxonomy): domain Bacteria; phylum Campylobacterota; class Campylobacteria; order Campylobacterales; family Sulfurospirillaceae; genus Sulfurospirillum. Next base: position 2,993 of record JAVHRG010000046.1, read on the forward strand.
TAAAAATGTTTATCAAGCAAAAGAGGAATTGGTTTTACAAATGAGCCAAAAAATCTTGACATTTTATCAAAAAATTAGAAAATGGGCTCAAAACAGTACGGTTGTACCTGTTAAAAAACAGGCATGTTATGGCTGTTTTATGCGAATGAATGATAAAACGTATGCTAGTGTATTAAAACAAGATGACATTATCACTTGTCCTCATTGTGGTCGTATTTTATACAAAGAAATCGAGGAAGTAAAGGCATAAGCTTTGACTTTTTTTTACTATGTATTGACAACGCTACTCTATCTTTTAGCGTTGCCAATACTTGTTTACCTTCGTTTTAAACCGAAATATCACGATTCAATTCCCGCACGTTTTTTTTTGAAAAACAATCCTCGTTTTGATGAGGGAGGCATTTGGTTTCATGCATGTTCTTTTGGAGAGGTTCGTTCATTAAGTCCTTTTATTGAAAAAATTGATCCTTTACGTGTGCGTATCAGTGTTATAACGCAGACGGGATTTCGTGAAGCCTCCAAATATCTTTTAGCGCAAGTACGCTATTTGCCATTTGAAATATTTTTACCGTTTTGGATACGAAAACAAAAAGTATTGATCGTTATGGAGGCAGAACTTTGGCCACTTCTCTTTATCGTAGCCAAAGCGAAGGGAATGAAAACAGTTTTGCTCAATGCGAGGATATCGGATAATTCGTATGCTTCCTATGCTCGTTTTGGTTGGTTCTACCGTTGGATTTTTAACCATATAGATTTCATTCTTGCTCAAAGTGTTGAGGATAAAGAGAGACTGAAAACGCTTGGGGCAAAAGCGGTTCATGTATGTGGCAATATCAAAGTGTTTAGTCAGTATGAAGTAAGCCATGTGTATTTGAAAGCTCCTGATAAAAGAGTGGTTGTGTTAGCCAGTACGCATGAGGGCGAAGAGGCATTGATTTTATCACAGCTTACGTTGCTTCCAAATGATCAGCTTATTGTCGTACCGAGGCACCCTGAGCGATTTGCAAAAGTGGGTAGATTTCTAAGTGCATACGCTGAAAATCTAGGTAAAAGCTACGCGTGTTTATCTAAACAAAATTCGTTGGATGCAGATATTATTTTATGCGATACAATGGGTGAACTCATTAATCTTTATGCTATCGCGGATGTGGTATTTTTGGGCGGTTCTTTTGTTGAAGGTATTGGTGGACACAATCCACTAGAACCTGCATTCTTTGGGACGAAACTTATCAGTGGCGAGTTTATTTTTAACCAAAAAGTGCTCTTTGATGCCGTTGAAAATGCTTTTACATGTAAAGCTGAAGATATAAAAAACGTTTTTGATAGTATTGAAAATTACCCCAATAGTACTATCGTTCATCATGGCGATATAGAGCCACTATTAGAGCAAATATTAGGAAAATAAAATGGAAAAAGCATATAAATTATTAGCCCTGCAAGAAGGCATTTCAAATCGCGCTGCCAAAGATCTCATTGATCGTGGTGTTGTGTATTCAGCAGGCAAAAAAGTCAGTGTTGCACGTGGAGAGTTAATCGAAAACACTAAATTTAAAGTTGAAAAAATTGCACCAATCAAAGTGCTTTTTGAAGATGAGTTTATTATGGCAGTAGACAAACCTGCCTTTATGACCTCTGAAGAGGTTGCTGAAATTAAAAAATTGCCACTTTTACATCGATTGGATCGTGAAACCAGTGGAGTTTTACTTTTAACCAAGGATGATGAGTTTCGCCAAAAAGCAGTCATGGCTTTTAAAAAGCGTGAAGTTCAAAAAGAGTATCTTGCTATTGTTGAAGCCAAAATTGTTGAAGCAATAGAAATTAATGCACCTATTTTGACGATTAAAAAAGGCAATACCGCATATAGCAAAATTAGTGATGAGGGTAGAGATGCAATCAGTCACGTTGAACCTTTGATGATTGAGGGAAAACGCTCTAAAATTAAAGTACGTATTGAGACGGGTCGAACCCATCAAATTAGGGTGCATCTTAAAAGCATTGGAGCATCTATACTAGGTGATACCGAGTATGGTGGACGTCCTTATAAACGTTTGATGTTACACGCTTCTAAAATTATGTTGCTTGGCTATATTTTTCAAACAAAAGAACCTGAAGATTTTATTAAATTTAGCGTTTGATAAAAAAAGAATTCAGCCTTTATAAAGCCCTAAAAATAAGCTCTATACGCCATTCTTAGGTTCAAAATTGATGAATATGTTTTAAGGTTTAATTTAGTTTAAAGTATTGATTGTGTACAATTCTATTCCTTTGCCAAAAGTGGGTATATGGGAATAGAGTTCTAGCACCAAAGGTGCATGGGCTTTGCACCGAGCAAAACTCAGTGTTAACGTAGGCTTTAGAGCCTTAGTTTAAAGACGTGTAAAGAGTTCTAATAGATTAAAAGGATAGTTTGTGTTTGATGTTTTAACCGATTCGTTTCGCTCAGCCATCAATAAAATACGTTTCAGTGATGATGAAAAGTCTTTAAAAAGTGCTCTAGAAAACCTTAAAAAAGCGCTTCTCAAAGCCGATGTTCACCATAAAATTGTACGTGATTTATTACGTCAAGTTGAACTGGAAACGAAAGCCAAAGGAATTGGTCAAGTCAATTTTTTACGCTCTTTAAAAACAAATTTAACGGCAATCTTAACAGTTCCCGGACGTCAAGGGTTCATTTTT
>JAVHRG010000047.1:0-5665 GCA_036171535.1 Sulfurospirillum sp.
TCAGGCTGACTCTCTTCTTTGATATGTTCTAAAAAGTACGCTTCTAAAGAGAGTGCTTCGATGTCGTTTAGTGTGGCTTCACCGTTGGTTTGTTTGAACTCTCTTTTGATGCTTACATGTAAAGCTTCGCTAAAGAGATTTTTGATGTCACGTGTTTGGATGTCGATGGATTGCAATGGGGTGAGGTTGGTCAGTTTGACTTCGACAAGAGCGTCTTTTGTATCGTTTACATGTAAAGACTCTACGGAGTGTTCGTAGTCTTCGCAATCAATCTCGTAGCTTTTTATAGGGCGTATCTTTATCTCGTGGTAGTTTACATGTAAAGACTCATCCAGTGTGACTTCAAGAAAGCCTTTGGAGTTTCGTTTGTCATTTAAACTGGTTCGCTCGGTGGAACCTGCATAGTAAACATTTTCGTGTTTGCCCACTTTTCCAAACCCATGCCAATGCCCAAGGGCGACGTAATCAACTTTCGAAAAAAGAGCCTCTTTATCGTGCGGATATACCCACTCGCCAAACTCAGCCATCAGATAGTGCGCACCTACAGAGCAGTGCAGCATCATGATGTTGCGTTTGGTTGTATCAATATTTGCTTCGCACAGTTCGATTTGGGAAAGTGCTTTTGTCTCATCGTGCATGTGTGGCAAGGTGTGAAAGACCACGTCGTCGAACTCTATCTTTTTATACTCTTGATTGTATGAGACATAAACGTTTTTGAAGTTTTCAAATATTTTTAAAATTGGAGAGCTTAAATTGGTGCGTGGGGTGGAGTGATTGCCCGCTATCATGATAAAGGGGATATTCAGCGCTTCGATAATTTTGAATTGCTCAAGGGCAAAGGTGATCGCTCGGTTACTGGGAGATGGACGGTGAAAGAGATCACCTGTATGGATGATATAGTCAGGTTTTAGAGTTTTGATTTGCTCAATGACTTGCGTAAATGCATTGTAAAAATCAGCCTCTCGTTGGTTGATACCGAGCTCATTGATGAGATCTAAATCGTTAAAGCCTAAATGCGTGTCCGAAAAATGAATCAGTTTCACGATACTTCTTTATGATTAATTCATTCGATTATAGCCAATAATATTACCGGTTAGAAGAAATTTGTGATGAAAAAGGAAGTATTTAAGATATTTGGAAGAAAAAGAAACGCTCGAACCGGGCAATTCGAGCGTTGATCTTAAAAAATTGGTAGGTTATTTACAGAAAGGAGGTATGTGTGTTACAAGTGAAAGTATAGACCCTTAGCCTAAACCATACCTCAATGATAAGTTAATACTTGTTAAATCACTGTTTCTTTTGTGGTGTTTTTGTCTGTTTTTGGAAAAGTTTAGCAACCGCTTCTTCAGTCACTTCATCGGTATAGCTTATTCTCTTACAAGTAGGCTTCTACTCTACGACACTCCTAACTTTCTATTTTTTTCTATCCTGCTCTAAACATGTATGACTATGTACTTTTTAAACAATAATTAATCTATAATTTCTAAAAGTGTATGAATATACTTTTTTTAAAATATATTTACGATAAATATGATATAACTATACAATAGTACAGTTTATAAAGGAACCTTATGAAGAAAGTTAAAACAAGTCTGAAACCTGATTCTGAGCATCTTACCTGTTCTAAGGATTTTGGGAAAGCTGTTCAGTATAGGCGTACTTCACTAGGCTTAACAAGGCAATTAGCAGCCAATTTGTGCAATATAAATGAGCGAACCATGGATAAAATTGAAAAAGGCAATGAAGCCGTCGGTCTTAACAATGCCCTCAAGGTTGCAAAGGCACTTGGACTGGAAATTCGATTTACCATCAAAGGAGAGACAGGTGAGCTCTAGTATGCACGTTCTTTACGATAACAAAGTGATTGCTAAGCTCACGCTATCCGATAATGATGATTTAGATTTAATCTACACGGATGAATGGAAACGAGAAGGGTTTGCACTGTCTCCTTTTTTACCTTTACATGAACCCATCAATAAAAGAGATGTCAAAAATTTCATTTTGAATTTATTACCAGAAGGAGATGGTCTTGAAGCACTTAGTAAGCTTTTTCATATCAGTAAAGCAAACTCTTTTGCTCTGCTAAACGCTATTGGTAATGAGACATCGGGCGCATTATCGTTTGGCACATCAGGATTTATCGAAACAAGCTTTCGAGAAGTGAGTAAAGAAGAGCTAAGAGTGCGTATTAAAGAGCGGAAGAATACTCCTATTACCATTTGGGATGGCAAAGTAAGACTTTCTTTAGCAGGTGTGCAAGAAAAGCTTCCTATCGCTATTTTAAATGGGAAATTTGGGTTTGCAGAAGGTAACCTCGCTTCCACGCACATCTTAAAATTTGATACGAGTAATACGCATTTGGTATTGAATGAATTTCTATCATTGCATCTTACAAAAAAAGCAGGATTGGTTGTCAATAAGGCGCAGATTGATTTTTTTGATCATGAGCCTGTCTTAGTGGTTGAACGATTTGATCGAAAAATTCTAGCTAATGGCACTGAAGTTCAAAAGTTACATGTTATAGATGGATGCCAACTTCTATCGTTAGCACCAAGCTATAAGTATGAAAGAAATTTTGGAAGTGCACGCGATGTCCAAACTGTTAGGCAAGGTGCCAGTTTTAGAAAATTGATTCAAAACGAAACGAAAATGGATATTCCCGTCTTCTTTAAAAAGGCACTGCTAGATTGGTCACTTGTCAATTTATGCCTTGGTAACAGCGATGCACATGGAAAAAACATCTCTTTTTTTGTTCAGAAATCAACTTTAACCCTAGCCCCCTTCTACGATATTGTCAATGTAAAACTATACGATACCTATGATCAAGATTTAGCGATGGCAATTGGCGATGAGTTTGAAATTGAAAGCGTGAAGCCATATGACTTAGCAACCCATTGCCATACTCTAAATATCAAACATCAGCAATTAGCGTTAAGCTTTAATACCATCGCAACAAATATTAAAAAAGAGTTAGAAAACAAAAATGCTCTCACAAGCATCAAAGAGATCAACGCTGTTTTTTATGAAAAGTACATACACGATGTCACAATGCGTATAGATCATTTACAAAAGGTGGTTGAAGAGTTCAAACGCACTGATTTTTCTGAATATTTTTGAACTATCCTTTAGAATATGCATAGTTTAGAGAGCTTGACTGGGCGTTTCCTGATTTAAAAAACTAATGACTTCTGCGCTTCGCTTGACAATCAATTCAACATTGTTAGGATGTATCGCAACTTCTTCATACGAAATTTTGCTATAATCCAACCTTATTTATTTTTACATGTAAAGGCATATGAAATGCAAGGAAATTTATTTGAAGATCTTAAATCACTCAAAGACAAAATAAGTCAAGAAGAAAAAAATGTGCAAGAAAAACTCATTACAGAACAAAAACAAGAGAAAGAGAAAAAACTGCATGAGCAATTTGAAAAGTTTATGCAAAACTCTGGAGTTAGAAAACTAGACTAATCAATGAGATCATTTTCACGCATTATTGAATTTTCAACATTAGAAACGAAATGTTCCTACCTTGATGACTGTAAAACACGCATGGAATATAAGTACATTGAAAATGCGACAATGGAGCTCAATCAAGAACTGATAGAACGTGGTTGGAGACGCTTTGGAAACTACTATTCAAGACCACAATGTCAAAAGTGTAAATTGTGTTTAAGCCTTCGTATTGATGTCAAAAATTATAATTTTTCGCACTCGGCAAAACGTGTTTTTAAAAAAGCTGAGGGTATTCGTTACGTCATTCAAGCGCCAACAATTAGCACGGAACATCTTGAGCTTTACGATAAATATCATCGTCATATGGAACAAAAACGAGGCTGGCAATACTACAACCTAAAGCCACAAAGTTACCATGAACTCTATGTAAGTGGCGCACATAATTTTGGAAAAGAGGTACTCTATTTTCAGGGTGAGAAGCTTATCGGTGTTGATCTCATTGACTTTTTAGATGATGGTATCTCTTCAATCTATTTTTATTATGACCCTGATTTTGAAAAACTCTCTTTAGGAAGACTTTCCATCTATGAGCAGATCATTTTGGCAAAAGAATATGATCTTGAATGGATTTATCTTGGCTATTATGTTCAAGAGTGCCAAAGCCTCAAATACAAAGCATCCTATGCCCCTTATCAGACGCTTCAGGGCAATCCCAATTTGGATGAAGATGCCATTTGGATCTAACTTTCTAAAACTTGGAATTCTTTTTGCTTTAAAGTAAATAACTTGATACAAAAAGGATGGATAGATGCACCTTTCTCTCTCTCATGATATGCTCGCTCTTACGATACAAGAAGATTCAAAAACCTTTTATTTTTTGCAAAATATTGCCGATAAAAACTTTCAAAAGAAGATTGGACGTAAAGATAAAATGATTATCTTCAAAGATCAAGATGAGCTCGTGCAACGCCGATACTTTTTAAAGTTGATCAGTAAAATATATCTGCGCAAAACGGGTAATGTTGAACAAGCACATATCATTGAAACTACGATAGATAAAAGTATTAAGATTTCGCTTCTAAAATCCAATCAAGTTCTCCAAAAAATGAGCATTAATCTTTCTATTGAAGACAATTATGCTGTTGTCTTTTATATGGGCTCACATAACACGCTTTTCGCTTCCTACCTTAAGAGTTATTTTAAAGACCATTTGGTCAGAATTCGCCCAAAAAATGGCACGATTACGCTCTATCCAAACTCGGATGTCACAGTTCGTCTTTTAGAAAAATTACTAGAGCAAAAAGAACTTTTTGGTTGTTTTGTAGAGTTTTCTTATTCTATGGATGATTTTTTAGCGTACAAAAAGAGTTTCATTTCCAAACGTGCGAAACGAAGCCGACATAACGCCCTCTTTTCTTTGTTAGAAGACTACTTTGGTATTCTTGGCTGTAGGATGGAGGACTCTTTTGAAATTATCCGTAAAAATTATCTTACATTGGTTAAAAAATACCATCCTGACAGTTGTGGGCTTTACGATGGGGATTTACATGTAAAGTATGTGGCGAAGTTTCAAGAGGTTCAAAATGCCTATGAAATGCTTAAAATACATTTCAAACACGAAGATGCAAAAAGTGCTTAGAATTGAAGCGTGTAAAGTTTTTTACGCTCGGATGAACTAGCTATATTATACTGCTGACGGTACTTTGTAATTGTTCGTCGCACCATCTTTATGTTAAATTTACCTTCAATCAATTCCAAAAGTTTAATATCACTCAGAGGCTTGAGTTTACTCTCATTTTTAACCAGTTCAATCATATATTCTTTGATCGCACTATTGGATATGTCTTCTTCAAGGGCAGTTGCAAAAAACTGTTTTAAAGGAATAACACCACGGTTACATGAGAGGTATTTTCCTGCAATGGCACGTGAAATGGTTGACGGATTGCGTCCCAAATCATCTGCTAGATCTTTTAGTTTCATCGGTTTTATCGCTTTTCCAAAGAAAAAGTCGTACTGATACTCTACGATCATCAATCCAATCTTGTAGAGCGTTGCTTTTCGCATCTCAAGGGCATCGATGAGATCTTTAGCATCTTTAATCTTTTGAGAGACAAAACTATGGTTTTCATCAAGACCTTCGGTGTCGAGAATGACTTCAGGGTAATAGGCATCATTGAGCCTCACTTCAATCGCACCTTCAAGATCATAA
>JAVHRG010000048.1:0-5650 GCA_036171535.1 Sulfurospirillum sp.
TGTCAAGTGTGGCAGAAACCTCTCGTAGTACACCTGTTGATAGCGTTGAAATTTCGGATGAAGCAAAGGCATTGGCTGCAGGTAGCACAACAAGTGCCAGCTCAAGTAGTAGTGATACGCCTTCATCGTCATCATCAACCAGTAGTAAAAGTAGTAGTGGTTCAAGTAGTGCACAAAGCGGGGGCGCGAGTGCAGCATCAGGAGCCAGTAGTTCGTCATCATCTTCAAGCAGTGCAACGATAGATTCACAGATAAAAGCACTTGAAAAGAAAATTGCGGCTCTTGAAAAAGAGATCGCTGCGCAGCAAAAAACAGCTAAGAATGATGATAAGAGTGCTAAAGATCTTCAAACAAAAGAGGCACTTTTGGCTTCTTATCAAGCACAACTTGCGGAACTTGAAACAGAAGCTGCCAAATCAGCATCTGCCTAAAAAACCTCATTGGCTTGGGCAAAAGCTTTACATGTAACGTTTACATGTAAAGCTTTTTAGGCAACACTTACACCCTCTTAAGTCCTCATTCGCTACAATAAATTCTTAATGAAAAAACTAATTATTGATGAGAAACTATGAGCGACATACCGTACACCCATTTACATTTACATACTGAATATTCACTTCTTGATGGCGCCAATAAAATAGGCAAGCTGGTCAAAAAACTCAAAGCTCAAGGAGTGACATCCGTTGCGATAACCGATCATGGAAATATGTTTGGCGCGATTGATTTTTACAAAACCATGCGTAAAGAGGGCATTAAGCCGATCATTGGCATGGAAGCGTACATTCACAACCAAGAGGATATCAGCGATAAAACCACCAAACAACGTTTTCACCTCTGCTTGTATGCCAAAAACGAAGTAGGGTATAAAAACTTGATGTATCTGGCTTCCATGAGTTACATCAAAGGCTTTTACTACTATCCGCGCATCAACAAAAAGATGTTGCGTGAGCACTCTGAGGGGCTGGTCTGCTCGGGAGCATGTTTACAAGGCGAAGTGAACTGGCATCTCAATCTGAACAACAAACGTAATGTCCAATTTGGTGCGCGAGGGTATGAACGCGCCAAAGAAGTGGCACTCGAATATAAAGATATTTTTGGTGAGGACTTTTACTTAGAGGTAATGCGTCATGGCATTACCGATCAACATTTCATCGACGATGATATTTTGCGTATTTCCAAAGAGACGGGCATCAAGCTCATCGCGACCAATGACACCCACTACTTAGAACAAGACAATGCCGAAGCGCACGAGGCGTTTATGTGTATTGCGATGAATAAAGAGTTTGACGATCCTAATCGTCTTCGTCACTCCGTGCATGAGTTTTACCTCAAATCCCCTGCGCAAATGAGCGATCTTTTTGCGGACATCCCTGAAGCCATTTCCAATACCCAAGAGATTGTGGAGAAGTGTAATTTAGAGATTAAACTCGGTGACCCAACACCTCCAAAATTTAAATTTACCAAAGAGTATGCCGCCAAAGAGGGGCTTAGCTTTGAGAGCGATGATGAATTTTTTGCATACCACAGTAGAGAAGGGCTTAAAAAGCGTCTTTTAAATGTTGATCCGAGTAAACATGAAGAGTATAAAGCCAGACTTGAACGTGAGATCAAAATCATCTGCGACATGAAGTTCCCAGGCTATATGCTCATTGTTTGGGATTTTATCCGTGAAGCCAAAGAGCGTGGTGTTCCTGTGGGGCCTGGGCGAGGTTCTGCTGCGGGAAGCTTGGTGGCGTTTTCACTCTTCATCACCGACATTGACCCAATGCCGTATAACCTGCTCTTTGAGCGATTTTTGAACCCTGAACGTATTAGTATGCCCGATATTGATATTGACTTTTGTCAAAGCAGACGGGGAGAAATCATCGACTACGTCGTAGAAAAATACGGACGTTACAACGTAGCGCAAGTCATCACGTTTGGTAAACTCTTAGCCAAGGGAGTCATTCGTGACGTAGCACGTGTTCTGGCGATTCCCTACGCCGAAGCCGATGCGATGGCAAAACTGATTCCCGATGAACTAGGTATTACGCTCAATGGTGTTGGTGTGGAAGGCGAAGAGGGGTATAAACCTGGTGCTTTTCAAAAAGAGCCAAAACTTCGAGAACTTATCGAAAGCAATCCCAAGATGCAGCGTGTATGGAAGTTCGCGCTCGCGCTTGAAGGGCTGAACCGCAACTCTGGTATGCATGCTGCAGGTGTGGTCATCAGCGATGAAGAGTTATGGCATAAAACACCGCTCTATCAGCCTTCTGGCGAAGATCATCTCGTCACACAGTATTCACTCAATTACCTTGAAGATGTTGACTTAATCAAGTTCGACTTTTTGGGTCTGAAGACCCTGACCGTCATTGATAATGCGCTTAAGCTTATTAAACTTCGTTACAAAAAAGAGATTGATTTTACGATCATTGATATGAACGATCCTAAGGTGTATGAACTGATTCAAAGTGGCGAAACAGTGGGACTGTTTCAGATTGAGTCCAGTGGTATGCAATCTTTGAATGAGCGTCTCAAACCAACCAACTTTGAAGACCTTATTGCCGTCCTTGCCCTGTATCGCCCAGGCCCAATGGAATCAGGTATGTTGGATGACTTTATCGAACGAAAGAATGGGCTAAAAGAGATTAGTTACTTCTTTGATGAATTTACCGAACCCCTTCGTCCTATTTTAGAGCCAACGTATGGCGTTATTGTCTATCAAGAACAGGTTATGCAGATCGTTCAAGCCATTGGTGGTTTTAGCCTTGGCGAAGCGGATTTGATTCGTCGTGCGATGGGTAAGAAAAAGATCGACTACATGAAACAAAAAGCCGAAGAGTTCGCGCAAGGTGCCGTTAATCAAGGATTAGATCGCGCCCATGCGATTGAGCTTTTTGGCTTGATTGAGAAGTTTGCGGGATACGGTTTTAACAAATCGCACTCTGCGGCCTACGCGATGGTTACCTTTGAAACGGCGTATCTGAAATGCTACTATCCACAAGAGTTTATGGCGGCACTTCTCACATCAGAGCAAGACAATACCGATAAAATCGTTAAATACATCGATGAGGTCAAACGTCTTGGATTGAAGCTTTTACCGCCATCTATTCAGCACAGTTTGATTGCATTTAGTGCGATTACCGATACAGATGGTCAAGAAGCCATTCTCTTTGGTATGGGTGCGATCAAAGGGGTTGGAAATGCGGCGATCAGTAAAATCTTAGAAGCCAGAGAGGGCGCACTCTTTGCAGATATGAGCGATTTTATCTCCCGTATTGACAGCTCTAAGGTCAATAAAAAAGTATTAGAGTCTTTTATCAAATCAGGAAGTTTTGATGACTTTGGCTACTCAAGACGCGCTTTGCTTGAAAATATTGATAGCATTATTGATGCAAGTGCTGAGTGCAGCCGGGCGAAGAAGATGGCAGAGTATTCCCTTTTTGGTGATGCTGAAGAGATGATGACGGTACAAGTAAACATCGAAAATATTCCCGAATTTGATAATAAGCGTATGTTAGAGCTTGAAAAAGAGACGATAGGTTTTTATATTTCAGGTCATCCATTAGATGCATTTAGAGCGGAAATTGATGAAATGAATTACACCCTTTCCAGCGAGCGCGATCAGGTTGAAGATGGCAGTAAGGCACTTTTTATTGGAAAAGTGGAAGGTATCACCGAGAAAATTAGCAAAAAAGGCAACAAGTTTGGCATTATCTCCTTGATGGATTTTCACGGTTCTATGGAGTTGACGGTGTTTGAAAAACAGCTGGAATTGCTCTCCCGAATGGATTTGGAAAAACCACTCTGCTTTAAAGTCGATGTGAGCAATGATGGGCAAAATACCAAAATGCGTGTCATGAAAATTATGGAACTGAGCGACGCTAAAAAAGAGAAGATTGAAACCAAAGTCATTGAAGTGCCCCAAGAGCCCAAAGTGCTTCTCCTTGATCTCAGTGATGACACGAGCAAACTGGAATTTTTATACCAAATTGTGCGTCAAAATTCTGGACGTAGACCACTTCATCTCGTCATCACGTCAAAACTGCAAGATGTCGTGATCGAAACTGGCTTTAGTGTGGATGATAGTATTGATGAACAGATCGCAGCACTCGAGTATGTCAAGGTCGTTTAGTCTTTACATGTAAAGAGGTGCAAAGCCTCTTTAGCGTGGAATGCGAATCTCAAATCCTTTGGGGTTTTCCAAGAGATTGATTCTTCCGTTGTGGGCTTGAATGATCTGCAAAGAAAGTGCAAGTCCCAGACCATTGCCTTTAGTTTTGGTCGTTTTAAAGGGCTCAAAAAGAATGTTTTTATTCTCGATGGGCTTGCCATCATCCTTTACATGTAAAAGTATAAATTCACAATCTTCTACGTAAGTTATCCTGACATTGCCACTTTCTTTCTCGCACTCTTCAATCGCGTCAATCGCATTAAAAATAAAGTTTTGAAGCACCAAATTGAGCAGTTCAAAGTCAGCTTTAATCTCAACATGGGGTAGATCAAAATGATAGGTCACCTCTTTGGTATAAGAGTAATGAGAAATGGCCTGCTCACACTCTTTGATGAGGCGGTCAAGATAAAAATAACTTGGATTTATTTGAACATTTTTGGTAAAGAGTAGGGTTGCTTTAATGATACGTTCCACTCTCCAAATCGCTTTTTTGATTTCGGTAACGAGGGGCTTAACACTGGGATCTACTTTTTTGAGTAATGTAGAGGCAAGTAAGGAAACCGAGCCTATGGGATTGCGAATTTCATGGGAAAGATGTGCGGCAACTTGTCCCATGGAAACAAGACGTTCTTGGCGTTTTCCTTCCGTAATATCTGTAGCAGTAATGATTTTTTTATCGCTTTTGGTGACACTTTTAACCAGGTAAGAGCGCCCTTCAAAATCGACTTCACTCTCTTCTTCAATGCTCAATCCTTCTAAAATAGCTTCCATTTTTTTAGCTTCGCTATTTTGCAAAAAAATGGCACCATCTTCATCAAAAACCCACAAAGCATTCGGTTGTACTTCGATGATCTGACGAATAAAATCTTGAAGAGAGGTGTATGAAACACCCAGTTTTTTATACTCATCTTCGATGACATACGTTTGGTTAATCAGATCTGCTAACCCTTGTTTAAAGAGCTCTTTTTCTTTAGCACTAAGGCTGTTGAGTAAATTTTCATCAATCATTTGTGATTCCCATCATCGCATAAGAAGTTTATAAAGGGTATAATACCTAAAAATTTTTGGACAAAGTCGTGCAAGCAATACGCAAAAATATCATTAAAGATAAAAATATTCTCTATTTCGATTATACGGCATCAGGTCAGGCGTATAAACCGATTGAAAAACAGATGCAAGCCATCCTTAAAACCTATGCTAATACCCACTCAGAAGTTGCTTCGAGTGCCATTCAAACAAGCAAATATTATACCAAGGCGCGTAGCGACCTCAAAATTGCACTTGAAATTGATGAGAGTTTTTATATTTTTCCGTGTGGCTCTGGTGCTACTGGAGCGATCAAAAAATTTCAAGAACTCATTGGCATTTACATTCCTCCTCGCACACTTAAACGTTTTACATGTAAACCCGAAAACCTTCCCATCGTTTTTGTGGGACCGTATGAACACCACTCCAATGAACAGAGCTTTCGTGAAGGGTTATGTGAAGTGATCCGTG
>JAVHRG010000049.1:0-5598 GCA_036171535.1 Sulfurospirillum sp.
CCTTCATGCTCAATCTTGATATAAGCTTGAGAAAGGACACTTTGGTCGGCTATAGCATTTTTATAATCATCGTCATTTTTTTCACTGGTTTTGACACTACCCCACCCAGAAACGCCTAAACTAACGCCGTATAATGGTGCTGTCTCAAACCCCACATTTAAATACCCATTTGAAAAACCACTATCCGCTGTAGCACCTTTGGCATTATTAGATTGCCCAAACCAACCAAGAGTACCCTCAATTTTACCTTGCGTAAAAACTTCTTCTAAGTTAGTAGCATCGCTTGCGATACTTAAACTACTTCCCAAAACCATTGCCGCAATCATATGTGAATAGCGTAACTGCATCTATTAACTCCTTTTTATTTTTCGAACATACAGCCATTTGGACTGTATTTTTTACAAAGCTCACAAAAGACAGAACTTTCACTACGCTTTGCACAGATAAATTCAATCGCCTTTCGTTTAGCCTCACTTTTAAATTTATTCATCGCATTGTGATTTAGAAAATTCGTCAACATGATGACCAAATGCACATCCTGAGGAATGTCTTTCCTCACAACCGAAGGATTCCTTGCATCCCAATGTGTGATTTTTTCAAAAGAGAAATCTTGCAATACCGATGCTATCGAATCAATTTTATCTCCACCTATGATGAGTACTGACATCTTTTCTCCTTTTTGATAATTATTATTGAAATAATAGAATACCTTTGCTTAAATTCTTTTAAATTTGATAATAAATATCAAATAATGAACTAAAAAATCTTATTTATCTTTTTCACAATGACGCTTCTGTACAATAACATTTACTTATTTTGGAGACTCACATGCTTTCATCCCTCGCTATCAGTTTTGCTGAAGCAAATCGTTATTTCAACACCGAACTTTCTTCACATTTTCGTGCCATTGACGATGGTAATGTCGCACCTATGCTGCTTATTTTTCTACTCTCTTTTGGTTATGGTGTAGTGCATGCCATTGGCCCGGGTCACGGTAAAGCACTTGTTGCGGGTTATCTTTTAGCCAACCCCACCAAACGCTCGCATGTTTTTCAGATAGGCTTTTTAATCGCCATCGTTCATGCGCTCTCAGCTCTTGTGGTCACACTGGCGGCAACATATCTGATTCAAATCAGTGCGATGAAATTTTTCCGTCAAGTCAATCCACCTCTGTTTCAAATTTCAGGCGCACTCATTGTCCTCATGGGATGCTGGTTGCTTTACGATGTTTGGCGTTCACGCAAAATGACAAAAGAGAGTGTTCGCCCACAAAAAAGCCGTTTTGGTGTCGTTGTGTTAGCTGGTGTTGTTCCCTGCCCTGGCGTTATCACCCTCTGCTTTTTTGCGATTACTTTAGGGCATATCACCATAGGGATGATTGCTGCGGTATTTATGAGTCTTGGTATGGGCCTTACCATCTCACTTGCAGGTCTTTTGGTGAATGTCATGCAAAAAACAAAACCTGTTATCGCTCAACCACGTTGGTTTTGGGCATTACGACTTGTGGGAGTATTCATTGTGATAGGACTCGGACTTTTCTTTTTGGCAAATCCTGTCTCAACAAGGGCTTTTTAAACGATGCTTCGAAAGTTTCTTTTAGCCTTTTTTATGCTCGCCCTTCCTTACAATCTTTTTGCCTGTGCGTTGTGTGCTTTATACACGCCATCGGCTACCGTTGTCATCACCATGAATGGAACGCCTTCGAAAGTTGAAACCATTACCTTTGAATGGATGTTTACACAAGATTTCATCAACACCCTCTTAATGCGTTACGATGAAAACCACAACAATAAACTGGACCCTAAAGAGTTAGGGCGCATCAAAATTATTTTGGAAAATTACATCGCAAAGCGCCATTACCTTACTACCATTGAATACCTCAGTGCAGCACGCCCGAACCAAGACGATGTGAAAAAAATACCTTTACATGTAAAAACAAAAAATCTCTTTTTAGAAGGTGACACGCTCATTTTTCGTTTCACAACAGAGGTCAATCAAGTAGTGACAGCAGGCGATGAACTCTCCTTTGTAACGGAAGATAAGGAAGAGTATTTTAAATTTTTAGTGCACAATGTGACTTATACGATCGAAAAACCTTTTACTATGGAATTCAATATTTTTAACCATATTGCTTTTACCAAAATCACCACAGGCATGCCAACGGATGCAAATATCACCGCTCCTATCATGCTTGCACAAGAAGCGACAACACCTCCTGTGGTAGAGCAACCGCTTCCAACACCGATGTCATGGCTTCAATCACGATTAACTTCTATGCAACAAAACATTCAAAAAGCCATCATCGATCTCACAGAAAAAGGGACACTCTTAGCCTACGCCCTTTTCTTAGGAACTTCTTTTTTATACGGTCTGCTTCATGCCGCGGGTCCAGGACACGGTAAAGCATTGGTCAGCTCTTATCTTTTTGCCTCAGATCATCGCTACACCAAAGCACTGAGCATGGCCGCACTTATTGGCATCGTGCATACGTTTGCCGCCTTTTTGCTCACACTTGTCATTTACGGACTTTTTGATCTCTTTTTTAATGCCTTTTTTACCAATGTAACGTACTATGCGACGAAACTCTCGGCACTGATGATTATTGCTATTGCGGGTTATTTAGGGTGGCAGAAGATCCAAGCTTTGAGGGCGTTTAAACAGACTTTCAAAATCGTCTCTTTTTCAAAACACCCTTTTACATGTAAATGTGCATCGTGTTCACCAAAGTCCCAAAGTACGGACTGGGGCGTGGTTTTAAGCGCTGGAGTGATTCCCTGTCCGGGGACGATTACGATCTTTATTTTTGCACTCAACACGGGAGCGTATCTTTTAGGGTTTTTAGCAGCCCTTAGCATGAGTTTAGGGATGAGCAGTGTCATTGCCATAACGGCGATTGCTTCGGTTTTTGCCAAAAATCGTTTTCAAACCAAAAGCCCTAAAATCCTCATTTACAGTGAGAGTATCAGCCTTGGTATTATGCTGATTCTTGGCTTTATATTATTGATTGCTTAAGGAGTGGTTGTGTTTACTCGCTTCATTTTTTTCATCTGTTGTCTTAACACTTTTTTAGTAGCACATCCACATGTCTTTATTGAAACAAAAGTACACGTTTTGCCTGAAAAGATCGTTATTATTTGGAGCTTTGATGAGATGACCTCTGCCATGCTCATGGACGATTACGATAAAAATAAAAATAAAAAGCTCGATCCTGACGAAGTTGCTTTTATGGAAAAAGATCATTTTAGAGCGCTAGAGCCTTACAGTTATTTTATCCATATGTCCGATGGAAAAGATGAGTTTGACCTTAAACGCATCATCGAATTTACAGCCTCTTTTGAAAATAAAAAACTCATCTATACGTTTGCCATTCCGAAGCCAAAACTGAAAAAATACGAACTTCGTTTTTACGATGCAGAGATGTATGTAGCGCTCATTTTAAAAAATGAATGGCTTACATGTAAAGAACCCATTAAGTGTAAAATAGAGGGGTATGATGCAGATTTTTACTACGCCTATAAGGTGATGATTCAAGAATAACACCAAAGAGAAGGAGCGCCCTTCCCTTTGTCACTTTAGCATGTACATTTGCAAAACAGCAGACGCTCTTTCGCGCTTTTTTCATGCTTTTCTTCCGTAGGTTTAACCGTTTGAGGCTTTGAATGTACCTTTACATCGGGCTTTGGGCAAGGGATACTCATGCACTCACCTTCAAAGAAGCTTCTAATTGATCGCACCATGTTTCTATGCGCCCATCGGTAAGTTCACTTTGATTCTCTTCATCGAGTGCGAGTCCCACAAATTTTCCATCCATAACAGAAGCCGAACTCTCATACGAATAACCCTCATCCGCCCATGAGCCAATGACGTTAGCCCCTTTTTCAACAACCACATCGTAAATCAGGCGCATACCACTTACATAATCACTTCCATAGCTTTCCTGATCACCTAAACCAAAAAGCGCTACAGTTTTACCATGGAGGTCGGCTATTTTCAGATAGCTCATAAAACTCTCCCAATCATCTTGTAAATCGCCATCATACCATGTTGATGTACCTAAAATGAGCATATCATACGGGGCAAGGCCATCTCCATTTTTGAGCTTACCCACATCGTAAATATCGGTATTTAAACGTTTTTGAATTTTCAAAGCAACATCGGCAGTATTACCATTGGTGCTTCCATAAAAAATAGCTATTTTCATAAATGCGTTCTCCTTTGTAAGATTTAATAGATGGTATAAGGTACCAATTTGAGCGTGTACTCAATGGCTAAGGCATCAAGCTTTGGACTACGAATAGGCACATGTTTTCTAAAGTTTTCACTTCGGGGGAAAAGCAGATAAATGTGCTTGCACTCAAATGATGCGAGTAAATCAATCGCTTGGTTGATCTCTTCACATGCTTCAAGGTCTGCGCGTTGCTCAATCGTTTTCCATGTCGGATATAAGTGCAATGATTCAGCACTCTCTTCACTTTGAATGACAATGCGCTTTTCCTCTTGCCTAATTTCCTTATCAGGATTTTGACGTTTTACACGATTAAAAACATGGTGCGAAAATAGTTCATAACTGTTGATCGTAAAACAAAGATCAGGATGTTTTGAGAGCAAGGCCAAATCGTCTTTATCAAAACGACGGCTTATTTCATTTAGGGTTGAATACGCTTCAGACATTTTTTACCTTTTTTATTTTACATAATGATAACCGTTTTCAAATAATAAGTCAATATCTTTTTATTCTTTTCGATGTAAAATATAATTTTCAAAAGGAACTTTCTATGCCACTCGATCTTTGGACATTTTTAATTGCTATTACCTTGCTTACAATGACACCCGGGGCTGATACGATGATCGTCATTCGCAACACACTTCGTGGCGGTACCAAAGATGGGCTTGTTTCAAGTTTAGGAATTTGTTCGGGTCTTTTTGTGCATGCAACGCTCTCAGCGGTAGGTATTTCAGCGATTTTGCTCTACTCCGCAACAGCATTTACTGTTTTAAAAAGCGTGGGAGCACTCTACTTACTCTGGCTGGGATTTAACTCACTCAAATCATTTTGGAATGCAAAAGGCGTTCATCAAAAGCGCATTGCTCCAAAACCCTTTCGTTTTTTAGTTTCATTACAAGAAGGGTTTTTATCCAATGTTCTCAATCCCAAAGCCATTATTTTTTATATGGCATTTCTACCACAATTTATTTCGCATGAGAGCTCTGTCCTTGGGCAATCACTCTTTCTCGCATTTTTACACTTTGTTATTGGAACAATTTGGCAGGCTATTTTGGTCTATACCATTGTCTCAGCCAATGGCTTTATCACAAAAAAAAGCGTACGTCAAAGTTTAGATGTCCTATCAGGAACGATTATGATAGCGCTTGGCATTACGCTTTTTTTGGAAAAACGCTAAGCCAAAATCTTTCGAAGCGAACGTTCTAAATCGGGATATTGAAACACAAACCCTTTCTCAAGCAAGGCTTTAGGGTAAACCTCTTTGCTATCCAGTAAAACGGTTGAGCCCTCACCAAAAAGCAGTTTGATCATAAAAACTGGCACGGGTAAAAAGGTGGGGCGATGCAATACTTTTCCCAAAATTTTCGTAAAGT
>JAVHRG010000050.1:0-5575 GCA_036171535.1 Sulfurospirillum sp.
GTCTCTGTTTGTGTTTTGGATTTACGCAAATGACTCTAACGATACCTTTTCGTTTAATCACTTTGCACTTATCGCACATCTTCTTTACAGAAGGTCGTACTTTCATTCGTGACTCCTGAACTTTTTTTCCACTGGAATTTTGAGTTAAACTGTCACAGGTTTGATGATGTATTTCAAACCAACAATCGAAAAAACAGTGGTTTCTTTTTCGATTATTCTTCACACAGCTTTACAAAAGGGGTAAATTATACATAAATTAAGCTAATAATTTACTTATACCTGTAGGTTATACGTCCTTTATCTAAACTATACGGAGTTAACTCAACCTTGACGGTATCTCCTGGCATTATTTTAATATAATGCATTCTCATCTTTCCTGCAATATGACATAAAATCACATGGCTATTTTGTACTTCAACTTTAAAGGTTGCATTGGGAAGTGCTTCGATCACTTTACCGTCTATTTCAATCACATCATCTTTTGCCATTTTACCTCCTATAATCTCAAGATAGAGACAAAATTTCTACTTTACCATCTACGACTGCAACCGTGTGCTCATAGTGGCTCCCTCTTAATCCATCGGCAGAAACTACGCCCCATTTATCTTCTAAAATCTTCGGTGTACCATCTTTATAACAGATCATTGGCTCGATACAAAACACCATACCGTTTTTAATTTTAGGACCACTTTTAGGATTGATCCCTTCTAAATAATTAGGAAGTTCTGGCTCTTCATGCGCTTTTCTACCAATACCATGTCCACAAAATCCTCGTAAAGGGATAAACCCTTTTTGAAGGATAAATTGTTCAATGGCATAGCTTAACTCTTTAAAGCGCATTTCCGGTTCAATAATATCAATTGCATAATAGAGTGCATCTTTAGCACATGCAATTAAAGATTCATCACTCTTTGAAATCTCACCGACTCCTACTGTTACAGCAGAATCTCCATACCAGCCATCAATTTCAGTGCCAATATCAAGACCGATAATATCCCCTTCCTGAAGACGATACTCTGTCGGAATTCCGTGAATAATGACTTCATTAACAGACGTGCAGACCCCCGCAGGAAATCCATAAAGGCCTTTAAAGGCAGCACGAGCTCCCATACTTTTAATGTAAGACTCACCCATGGCATTCAGTTCTTTCAAACTGATCCCTGGATGAATATTACATGTAAGATAGTCCAATGTTTTTGCAACAATTTGATTTGCTACCGAGAGCTTTTTGATCTCTTGCGGTTTTTTAATAGTAATTGCCATACTCGTTAAAGTCCTACAGCACTCAATGTTTCATATTTATTCATGTACATTTGTGCCTCAATTTTACGCATTGTATCAAGTGCTACTTGCACAACAATCAAAACTGCTGTTCCACCAAAATAAAAAGGAACACCCATGAATTTTACTAAGACCCAAGGAAGTGTTGAAATTAGACCTAAATAAATAGAGCCCCAAAAAGTTAGCCTACTTGCTACCTCATTTAAGAAAAGTGCTGTACTCTCACCTGGACGAACACCAGGGATAAAGCCACCTTGCTTTTTAAGATTTTCTGAGATATCTTTTGCATTAAAAACAATGGATGCATAAAAATAAGCAAAGAAAATAATAAATAAGAATGTGAGTACATTAAATACATAACTATTTGGATTCAAAAAATCATGGATCGATTGAATAATAGGATTTGTACTTGCTTGCATAATTGTTGATGGAAACATCAAAATTGCACTTGCAAAAATAGGAGGAATAACACCACTTAGGTTCATTTTAATAGGAACATAATTCATAATACGTTTATGTTGATTTTGAAGCACTACTTTGCGTGAATACGAAATAGGAACACGTCGTTCACCCATTTCAACATAAATAATTGAGCCAACTGTCGCTAAAATAACGGCTAAAATTCCAATAACGACAAGGAAATTCAATTCACCTGTATTTACAAGGTTAATGGTTCCTCCAATTGCATGAGGGATACCTGAAACGATACCTGCAAAAATAATCAAACTGATACCATTACCAATACCACGTTGAGTAATTTGTTCACCAATCCACATCAATAACATGGTTCCAGTGAGCATACTTGCTGCTGCAATTGCTGTAAAAGTAGTCATATCGATCATAATAGCGCTCTCGCCCGCTCGACCACTAAGCCCTCCAAGACCAACGGAAACACCAATGGCTTGTACAACCGTAATAACAATCGATGCATATCGAATGATCTGCATGTATTTGACCATACCATCACGTTCTTTTTTCATTTTACCAAGTGTTGGAAAAGTTGCTGCAAGAAGTTCCATAATAATGGATGCGGTGATATAAGGCATAATACCTAGCGATATAATACTAAGGCGTTGTGCAGCGTTACCGCTGAACATATTAAACATTCCAAGTGCGTTGGAACTATTGGAGTCGAAGAATTCTTTAATTACTTCAAGATTAACACCAGGTACTGGCACATATGCCAGTATCCTGTATGCTAATATAAAACCTAATGTAACTAATATCTTCTTCGTGAGATCTTGGCTCATTTACTCATTCCAGTAAAAATGACGTTTTCGTCTTTGATCTTAGCAGCAAGTTCTTTTGCGCCAACACCAATTAATTTTACTTTAACAACCGTGCTAGCGATTTTATGCACTGTACGGATTGCATCAACAGTAATTTCAGCAAGCTCTGCAACTGCTTTAATTCTATCGATGTTAATAATATAAGGTTTCACGATTTTAGAAGTAAAACCAACTTTTGGTAATCTTCTTTGAAGGGGTTGTTGACCACCCTCAAAACCTCTTTTACGTTTGTAACCTGTACGAGATTTTTGACCGTTATTACCACGGCTTGCAGTTTTACCCATACCGCTACCTTGGCCACGACCTACGCGTTTGATCTCTTTGGTAGAATTTTCTGCTGGTGTAAGATTATCTAATGCCATTTTTCGTCCTTATCTCTACTTAGCTTTTAATCATACTAAGAGCTTTAATTGTCGCTCTTACCACGTTAGAAGCATTGTTTGAACCTAATGACTTTGTCAAAATATCTTTAATACCTGCAAGCTCAACAACAGGGCGAGTTGCACCACCAGCGATTACGCCAGTACCATCACTTGCTGGTTTAAGAATAATACGACTTGCATTAAATTTAACTTCAACATCATGAGCGATTGTTGAACCTTTGATATTCACTTTGACAATGTTTTTAAACGCATCATCAACTGCTTTTCTAATAGCATCAGGAACCTCTTTAGCTTTACCAAAACCATAGCCAACAAGACCTTTTTTATTTCCAACGACAACAAGCGCTGTAAATCTAAAGCGTCTACCACCCTTGACAACTTTTGTCACACGGCCGATGTTAACGATAGCTTCTTCAAACTCTTCTCTGTTGTATTTTTCCATTGAATCGTTTTCCTCTTATTTTCTCTACAGCGCTATGCCGTTTTCTCTAAGGCCGTCTGCAAAAGCAGCAACAACGCCATGATACAAATAACCATTTCTATCATAGACAACTTTAGTCAAATTCTTAGCCTTGAGCGTTTCTGCAAAAGCTTTTGCAACTTCTGTTGCACTTGCTTTGCTAGCATTGAAACCTAATTTTTTGCCATCTACACTTGCCAAAGTAACACCACTCACATCATCAATCGCTTGCGCATATATAAATCTATTTGATTTAAAGAAAGAAATTCTTGGTCGCTCAGTTGTACCAGAAATATCTGCTCTTACTCTTTTTTTACGCTTAACTCTTAATGCAAGCTTTCGTTTTAAAATATTTGCTCTCATCTCTTACCCTTACTTCTTGGAAGTTTTTCCGGCTTTACGGATAATAGTTTCATCAGAATATTTAACACCTTTACCTTTGTAAGGCTCTGGAGCTCTAAAACTTCTAATTTCGGCAGCAATCTGACCAACTACTTGCTTGTCATCACCTTGAATAGTTACCACGTTTTTTTCAACTACAATGTGAATATCTTTTGGAAATTCATAATTGATTGGATGAGAAAATCCAAGTTGAAGTTCAAGGACATTACCACTAACGGCAGCTCTATAACCAACACCGTTAATCTCAAGTTGCTTTTTAAAACCTTCAGTTAAACCTGTGATAATATTTTGACCAAGTGCTCTGTATGTTCCCCAAAAAGCACTGCTCTGACGATCGTCACCTTTTGAAAGAAATACAAGCTCTCCATCTTGAACATTTACGTCAACATTCCCTTTAGTGTCCAATACTTTTTGAACACTACCTTTTTTAAACTCTACTAGATCACCGTTAACTGACACTTCAATGCCAGCAGGTATCTTAACAGGCTTTTTACCAATACGAGACATTTTATTTCCTTTTACTTGTCTACGATAAGCTTAAAATCTTAGAATGGATATCGAATACCATAAAAGAACAGCTAATTACCAAATACTACAGATAACTTCGCCACCAAGCCCTGCTTTGTGAGCGTCATCATTACTGAGAACACCTTTTGATGTACTAACAACAATCGTACCATAACCATTTTTGAAACGTTTAATCTCATCACGACCTTTATAGACTCTACGTCCTGGTTTTGAGATTTTTTTCAATTCATTAATAACTTGGATGCCTCTTGCGTCATACTTCAAAACAACATTGATAAATTTCTTAGAACCTTCTTCAACAACGTTAAAACTTTCGATATAACCTTTGTTTTGGAAAATAACTAAAATCGCTTCAACCAGTTTTGAATGCATTAATTTAGTCACATCAAGTTTACGCATTGATGCATTTCTGATTCTTGTTAAAGAATCTGCTACTAGATCATTAATCATAGTCTATTTCCTTACCAGCTTGCTTTTTTGAGGCCTGGAATAAGACCCTCATTTGCCATTTTACGAAGACAAATTCTGCAGATACCAAAATCTCTGTAAACAGAGTGTGGGCGTCCACAAATTTGACATCTTGTGTATGCTCTTACTTGAAACTTAGGCTTTCTCGCAGCCTTTGCAATCATCGATTTTTTAGCCATATTATTTACCTTTTGCGAACGGCAAACCAATGAGTTCAAGAAGTTTAAACGCTTCTTTATCATTGCTAGCAGTTGTTACGACTGTAATATTCATTCCGTGAGTTTTCATGATATCATCATACTCAACCTCTGGGAACATCAATTGTTCATTAAGACCAAAGTTATAGTTTGCACGTCCATCAAAACCTACTCTTGGAAGACCTCTAAAATCTTTTACTCTAGGAAGGGCTACAGAGATAAGTTTGTCCAAAAATACATACATATTCTCTTTACGAAGTGTTACTTTAACACCAACTGGATAACCAGCACGTACTTTAAAACCAGCAACTGACTTTTTAGCATTCGCAACAACCGCTTTTTGTCCAGCGATTAAAGAGATAGTATCAACGATATTTTGCAATAACTTAGTATCTTTACCCTCTTCACCAGCACCAACGCTAATAACGATTTTTTCGATTTTAGGTGACAACATAGAGTTAGCAATATTAAATTCTTTAACCAATGCTGGTTGAACTTCAGCATTAAATTTCTCTTGCAATCTGTTCATTATTTACCCTCTACTTTAGCCACATTAGAGACATGAAT
>JAVHRG010000051.1:0-5522 GCA_036171535.1 Sulfurospirillum sp.
TAAAGATGCCCATGGCACTATTCTTCAAGATGGCGATACCATTGTTGTGACGAAAGATCTTAAGCTCAAAGGCTCTTCCGCAGTCATCAAAGGCGGTACGAAAGTGAAAAATATTCGCTTGGTGTATGAGGGCGATCATAACATTGATTGCAGACTTGACGGTATTGGTGCGATGCAACTCAAATCGGAATTTGTTAAAAAAGCCTAAAAGACGTTTTGAATTAAAACCATATACGTGAGTGTTGCGATAAAAATGCTTAAAAGTGCATTTTTAAACTTTACATGTAAAGCGATCGCAACACACACACCAATGATTTCTGCCAAACCATACGGGTAACTTTCCCACTTCACATCTTTGAGCGCATAAAACACCAAAATCACCATAATCATTAATGGCATATTGAGTTCTATATACTTGATGAGGGGAGAAGGCTCACGGGTACGGAAAAGTAAAAATGGAATAATGCGGGTTGCATACGTCGCAAGGGCTGCCACGATGATACTTCCAATGATGTAACTACTTTCCATTTTCCATACTCCTCTTAAAAACAATCAATACAAACGCCGCAGAACAAAGCGATAAAATGAGCATCTTTTGCGGTGGAAATAAAATCATGCCAAAAAGCCCAATAATCAATGCCACAAAAAAAGGCTTATGCAATCTATTTTTCTTGTATAACTCAATAGAAAGAACCACAAACAGTGCCGTCAGCGAAAACTCAATGCCTTTATAATTAAACGGTAAAATATTGCCAAGTACAGCACCTACGACACTGCCAATAATCCAATAACATTGGTTTAAAAAGGTAATCCAAAGGTACGCACGTTCACGATTTTCTTCAGGGACTTCACTTGTTTTTAGCAATGCAAATGTCTCATCCGTGAGTCCAAAAATGAGGTAATGTTTTTTCCATGAAAACGCTTTAAAGGCTGAAATCATCGAAAGTCCATAAAATGTATGGCGAAGGTTCAGCAAAAAAGTAGCAATGCCAATTTCAAGAATAGTTGCTTGAGAGGCAAAAAGCGTGAGCGCTAAAAACTGACCCGAACCTGCGAAAATAAAAACGCTCATAAAAAAAGCGTAATACCACGGAATCAAAAGTTTAGACAGTAACAGTCCAAACGCCATACCAAGAGGAATGTAGCCCATCATAACAGGAATGGTGAGTTTAAAAATTGCCAAAAAATTCATTCGTTTTCTTTTACATGTAAAGTATTCTGCCTCATTTGAGGAAGCGCTATAACACTAGTCTATTTTTTAATGTAACGATCCAAATATTTCTGTGTGGCATTACTATCACTGGCTTTTTGATGGAGCTCTTTTTTAGGAGCTGTATCTTTAGGCGTTGGATCGTTAAAATAAATCTGATCGATCGCGACAACAATCGCGACTAAGATCAGAATGGGGAGCAAAAAAAGCATAACAGCCTCAAATTATGTTTTGAGAGCATTGACGGTTTGCAGCATTTGATCACTCGTCGTAATCGCCTTTGAGTTCGCTTCATACGCACGTTGACCCGTAATAAGATCGGTCATCTCTTCCACCAACTGAACGTTACTCATCTCAACAAAATTTTGTCTGGTTTGACCAAGACCATTGAGTCCTGGGTTACTGACAATAGGATCGCCAGATGCAGTGGTATTGATATAGTTATTATCTCCCAAGGAGTGAAGACCCGCAGGATTAATAAAATTGGCAAGCTCAATTTGACCAATTTGCTGTGTTGCTGTAGCACCTGCTTGAAGTACGGACACCATACCATCCACACCAATCGTAATCTGCGTTGCATCTGCTGGAATCGTGAGCTGTGGAATCATTTGATAACCATCGCTGTTAATGACATTACCATCGGCATCAAGTTTAAAAGAGCCATTTCTGGTATAACCTGTTGTTCCATCAGGAAGCAAGATTTGGAAAAAACCATTTCCCGTAATGGCCATATCCAACTGGTTACCTGTCTCTTTAAAGTTACCTTGAGTAAACATCTTTGTAATCGCTGTGGGGCGAACACCAAGACCCACTTCGATACCTGTTGGAGAAACGGTTGTACCGCTGGTTGATGTTCCCGCATACGTCATTGTCTGGTACATCAAATCCGCAAACTCTGCACGTTGCTTTTTATAACCAATCGTATTAACGTTTGCAATGTTGTTTGAAGTAGTATCGATCTGTGTTTGTTGAGCGATCATACCCGTAGCGGCTGTATAAAGTGATCTGATCATGTCGTTATTCCTTACCTAATTTATGCTTTTGTTGATGCAAGTTTCGAGATTGCTTCGGTATTAAGATCGTTCATATGTGATTTCATCACTTTTTGATACATATCTACCAGTCTATTGGTTTCAATGAGCCCTACCATTTCGCTGACAGGATTAATATTGCTGGTTTCCAAAAATCCCTGCGCTATTAAATTGCCCTCTCCAAGTTCGGTTAATTCATCGGTACTTTTAAATTTATAGAGGTTGTTACCCTCTTTGAGCAAGGATTTGACATCGTCGCTTTGAACAATATACAAACGACCCAAGGCATCGTCACGATTATAAACACCACCACTTTGATCGACGCGAAGTTCACCATCTTCAGGAATGGTAATGTACTGTTTGTTTTGAAAATAGGTCGAAGGTAAAACGGGATAACCCTCTTTTGTCGTTAAAACACCCTCACTATTGAGAGAAAAAGAGCCATTTTGTGTTAAGCGAATGCCATTGGGAGTTTCAACCATAAAGAAAGCGTCTTCACGTTTGAGTGCAAAATCCAAAGGATTGCCAGTATTTTTAACAGCGCCTTGATCGTATTTCGTATACTGCTCAACGATCTGAGGAACTCTGGCAACAGAAGCATTCATAAATTTGCTGGCCTCTTTCGTATTGTCCTTGAGCGGCATCTCATCTTTATATTCTTGAAAAATTCTTTTAAAATCACCTACAACCACATCATCACGTTTATACGCTGTGGTATTTAAGTTGGCAAGGTTATTAGAGATGACATCCAGCCTGTTAAACTGAGTAACCATTGCTCCTGTAACGCCATAGTAGCTATTTTGCATCGTTTTTCCCACTATTTTTTAGAATCATGTACTACTAAAGCAACTCCTGTTCCTTTTTGTAAAAATTACTATTTTAATACTATTTAAAAAAAAACTCGGTATAATCCACATCTTTTATTAAGAAATTTAGAAATTCCTACCTCCACATACCTTACTCAAGGAGAGTTACACTTATGGCTTCAAAAGAACTCTATACCGCATTAGAAGAACTTTTTGCAGAAAATGAAAAAGCACATGTTACCTACGAAAATGTCATGGACCTTTTTGTAAAACCTCCAACACCTGCAAATGTCAAAAAGTTGATGAGTCTTTTAGAAAAATACAAGGTTACCTTAATTTCTTCTGCTGAAATTGCAAAAATGCGCAACAAAGAAGAAGCACGAAAAAGAGAAGAAGAGCGTCAAAAGCTCCAAGATGAAGCCCTAGAAGAAGAGTTTGACCTTGCCAGTGAAAAAGAACTTTTAGAGTGGTCACGCAGTGATAGCCCTGTAAGAATGTATCTTCGAGAAATGGGACAAATCTCACTTTTAACCAAAGATGAAGAGATCGACATCAGTAAAAAAATTGAATTTGGTGAAGATATTATTATCGATGCTTTCTGTTCTGTCCCTTACCTTATCGATTTTATTTTGGATTACAAAGAAGCGCTGATTAACCGCGAACGTCGTGTCAAAGAACTGTTCAAAACCTTTGAAGATGACACCGATGATGATAGCGAAGAAGATGAATTTGACGAGGAAGAAGGCGAAGAAGGTGAAGAGAAAAAAACCTTCTCTAAAAAAGACAACACGAGAACTGAAAAAGTTATCGAGAGCTTCAAATCCTTAGAAAAAGCAAAAAAAGATTGGCTCAAAAGTCTCACCAGACCACCGGAAGAGAACCTTGAAGATCCTGAAGAGATGATGAACTATGATCTAGGACTTGCGTACAAAAAGAAACTTCTTAAAGATGCACTTATGGATCTAGGACCTACCAGTAAGTTGATTAACGAGCTTGTAAAATCTATGGAAACTGCGCTTAAAAGTGACTTTGAATTTGACAAAGAGTTGAAACGTTTAGAGTACCGTTTACCCCTTTTCAATGACACCCTTAGAGAAAATCACGTTAAACTTCTTGTCAACATTGTTGATCTTAATAAAGAAGACATCACCACAATGGTACCAGAAGCCACAATGGTTTCGACCTACATGGAGATCAAAAAGCTTTTCCAAACCAAAGAAGCGAGCAAACAAGGCTTTGATCTTGATCCTGAAAAACTCAAAGAAGTTCTTGAGCAGATCAAACGGGGTAAAAAAATTGCTGACGAGTCTAAAACCCGTATGGCAAAAAGTAACCTTCGTCTGGTTGTTTCTATCGCAAAACGTTACACCAACCGAGGCTTACCGTTCTTGGATCTCATTCAAGAAGGTAACATCGGTTTGATGAAAGCGGTCGATAAATTTGAGTACAAAAAAGGGTATAAGTTTTCAACCTATGCAACATGGTGGATTCGTCAAGCTATTTCACGTGCCATTGCTGATCAAGCCCGTACCATTCGTATTCCAATCCACATGATTGAGACGATCAACCGTATCAACAAGATCATTCGTAAACACCTTCAAGAAGAAGGCAAAGAGCCTGATATTGAAACGATTGCTTTGGAAGTTGGTTTAAGTGCCGATAAAGTCAAAAACGTCATCAAAATCACCAAAGAGCCTATTTCATTGGAAGCGCCTATTGGTAACGAAGATGATGGTAAATTTGGCGATTTCGTTGAAGATAAAACCTCTATCGCTCCACTTGACTACATTCTAAAATCAGATCTTAAAGATCAAATTGATGAAGTGCTGGATCAACTCAACGACCGTGAAAAAGCCGTTATTCGTATGCGTTTTGGTTTAATGCACGATGAAAGTGATCGAACGCTTGAAGAGATCGGCAAAGAGCTTAACGTTACACGTGAGCGTGTTCGTCAAATTGAAAGTTCTGCTATTAAAAAGCTCAAACATCCTAAAGTTGGACGAAAACTTAAAAACTATATCGAGAGCTAGGCAATGAGTAGTTTTGCAGAAGCGTGGATTGAACACGACTACAATCCTTTTATTGTTTTTGATAACACGGGTAAAATTATTTCCCTCAACCAAGAAGCACAATACCTTCTTGGGGAGGTGAATCATAAAAAAATCTTTGATATTGCCCAAACCTATGCAAGTATGACCTACGGTTTTAAAACAACCATTGTGGACATCTCTTTTAGTTCGTATAAATTTTATGCGATTACGGTAGGTTACGATGATGAGACATCGATTGGCATCAAACTTTATAAAAGTGCCACAAAGAAATTTGCTAACGTTGAAGAGTATGGCGAAAGTGTCAACATCTATGCACTTTTAGATCTTTGTATCAGTGCTTCATCCACCAATGCCAATATCAAGTTCAAAAAAGAGTTTGACCCGACGTTCCCTGACGTTCGTCATAAAGTCTTCGACTTTGAGA
>JAVHRG010000052.1:0-5514 GCA_036171535.1 Sulfurospirillum sp.
ACTTTGCATCACGCTACTTTTGGCCTGCCAATGGCGGTGTCGAAGACCCCGTAACTGGGTCAATCCATGCGGGACTTGCTCCGTTTTGGGCGAAGCGTTTGGGCAAAAATGACCTTATTGCTTTGCAAGCCTCTGCGCGTTCAGGTGTGCTTTATTGTCGTGTGAGTGAAGAGCATATTTTCATCTCTGGCGCGTGTAAAGCGTATTTGGAAGGCAGTATTAGCATCCCATTTTAGCTTTACATGTAAAGACTTAGCAGCGAGGCGTTAGACTTTGATTTTGGACTTTTCTTCTTGCTCAATCGTGGCGCTTAGTTTTTGGTAGACACCAAGAGAGACGATCAAAATGGCAGAGACAAACAGCAACCCAGCAGGATAGATTAAAAGTGCCATATTTTCTGTTCCAGCTTTGAAAATGTAAACTAACCCTTCGATGCTGACGGCAATGGTAATGATGACGATGATTTTCGTGAGTGTTCGTCTTGCTTCTCTTGGATCACGAAGTTCTTTACTCATAAAGACCTCTTCTTCGATCATATACTGCGCCACATCAATAATCGCAGCGGAAATAACGATAGCACCAACAGACTGAAGCATTCTGGGAATGAACTCGCCCTTGAGTGGAATACTCGCGATGACTTCATAAACCGCCCAACCCATAATGAGTAGAGACATCATGATGAGCAACAAAGCGGCAAAGAGGTGAATCGAATTGAGTATATAAACAAATAGTTTTTGCACGGAAGCTCCTTAGAAAGCGAGTGTTTTGGTAAGGGGTTGAAGTAGTTTTCATTATAGGCTTAAGATACTTAAACGAAGTGGCACAGGATTTTACATGTAAAAAGAGACATCTTAATGCCTCTGTGGTGGTGTTATAAAGCAATTTTGTTTTTAAAAAACCACCACAGACATATCAAAATCTTCACACGAGAGGGTTTTTTAAGACCCTGCTTTTCGTTAAATATCTTTTGTGAGTGTAGACACAAGCGCTTGGGAATTATTCATCATGCGAGGAACAACCTCTTCAAAAGCACTTGAAACCGTTGCATGTTTCGTTTGTATATTTTGCGTTAAATGCTCAAATCCTTGGTTATAAAGACCAAAGGCTTCTTTAAAGGATTTGATGCGTTTTAAGCTCTCTTTATTGTCAACAAGCATCTCAATTTTATTGGCATGTTTTTGAACCTCTTCTTTTAGCTCATTGGATCGGATCAGAAAAAATTGATTGTTATTGAGGCTATAGGAAGCAACTGCCAATTTATATTTTAAAGAAGCATCCAAAAGGTGTGCGGCACTGTTTCCGCTCACGGGATCATTGTCTGTAAACGCTTGAAACAAAATATGATTGGGGTGTTCTTCTAAAAGGGTGTTGTATTGATTAAACACGGTGCTTTCTATTTTTGTATTTTCGGCTTCTAAGTTCACAATCTTTTTAAATAAGGTATCAAAATTTTGCATATCCGTACGCAATGCTTTGATCTTCTCCGATACGGTTGAATCTTTGGAAACGCTTTCTAAGGAATCAAGAAGTGATAAAAACCGTTTCGTTTCTTGTTCAAAATCTAAAATATACTTTTTATCTTGAACCATAAGATACTCTTTGACATCAAGGCGCAACCTCATTAAGGTAGGTTCAACAACATTGGAGGTTTGTGAAATGGATTGGAAGGTGCTCTTGGAAGGGTGCAATACATCACCAAACTGAACAGCCAGCACAATCGTTACCATAAGACTTAATACGATAATAATCTGTAAAGGAGAGAAGCGTTTCATAAAATGTACCATCCTGTCGATCATTTATGGAAGAATGGTATTTTTCTTAACCATCTCTTCACTCAATTTGGTTTTCGCTAAGAGCACTTTTTGAACTTCTTTGTATTCATCGCTGTGCATAGGCACTAAACCAATTTTTTGCAAAGCACCTTTAACGCCAACCATTTTTTCATTCATGTAAAATTTCAAAAAGGCATCCATCCCACTGACTTGATTTCGATGTGCATTTTTAACGTAAATATAAAGACCTCTTGAAAGAGGGTATTTACCCGAAGAGATGGTTTCAAAGTTTGGTGAAACAGCATCAATCAGTGCACCATTGATCTTTTTACTATTTTCTTCAAGGTAGCTATACCCAAAGATACCAAAAGCCTCCACATCTCTCGTGAGCGCTCGCACCACTAACTCATCGTCTTCTGCTGCTGGAACATAAACATCGTCTTGGCGAATGGCTTTGTACTTACCTTTTTGTGCTCCGTATGCTTCAAAATGCTCTGAAGCGTGCTCCATAACCATCTCTTCAAAAGAGTCTCGTGTGCCAGAAGTGGTTGGTGGTCCATAAACTGTAATTTTTCTGTTAGGAAGTTTGGAGTCGATTTCATTCCATGTTTTATAAGGGTTTTTAATGAGAGACGTACCATCTTTACTTGGAACTTCTTCTGCAAGGGCTAAAAAGATCTGTTCGCGTGTTAATGAAATTTCAGCATTACCTTTTGACTGTGCAAAGGCAATGCCATCAAATCCCACTTTCATACCAGTGATGTCTGTGACACCATTTTTAACACAGGTTTCGTATTCATTTAGTTTCATAGGGCGTGAAGCATCGGTAAGATCAGGTGTATCAAGACCCACCCCCGCACAAAAAAGTTTCATGCCGCCGCCTGTTCCTGTTGACTGAACATCAGGGAGCGGATGATTTGTTTTAACATGAAAATCTTTAGCCACATAACTTGTAAAAGGGTATACGGTGGAAGATCCCACAATTTTGATTTGATCTCTAGCAACTGCAGACACGCTTAAAGAAGCAACACTGAAAAGCACCATGGTATATGATTTGATGGTCATTTTAGAACTCCATTGCCGAAATTTAAAATGCCATTGTAAGTCCAATGTGTTACACAGAGGTTACCTTTGTACACTTCATGCGTTTATTATAAAATTGTGACAAACATAATCAAAATATGACTATTGATATTCAAATCAATTCAGTACATTACGTTTACATGTAAAGTAACACTATGTATAATTATGTTTAAAATTTTATATATTTTCACAAGGAATCATCCTAAAAAAGATACAATGTTCACTAGAAATTAAGCACAAAATAGAGGGATAAATACGATGAAAAACTCTTTGATGATTTTTGTATGGTTGATCAGTGTGCCAGCATTCTTATGTGCCGCAACATCGGTGGCTTTAGTCAAATCCGTCAGAGGTGAGGTTACTGTAACCCATGGTGATCAAACCACAGCAGGCTTGAAACAAGGGGATAAAATTTTTGAAAAAGACTCCATTAAAACAACTCCCAATAGTACCATTGGTATTGTTTTTGAAGACAACACACTGATTTCAATTGGTTCGAATGCTGAATTTTTGGTTGAGGAGTACCACTTTGATCCAGCCAATAAAAATGTAACGTTCAAAACAAATCTTTTCAAGGGCATTATGGCGTGTAAAACGGGGCTCATTCCAAAGATCAATCCTGATGCTATGGAGATAAAAGCTAAAACAGCAACGATTGGCATACGAGGAACTTATTTTGTTGTGGAGGCAAAAGAATGAAACAGGTAGCAACATTTTTTATCTGTATGAGTGTCATGCTTTTTTCAGGCTGTGTTTCAAAAAATGTGCAAGTAACGTTATTGCCTGAGGAAAATGGCAAAACAGGTGTCATCGCCATTGCCGATCATAAAGGTGAAAAACATACGATTGATAAGGCATATGAGGCTTTAGCTGTCACTCAAAAAGGTGAAATTGCCTCCAAACAAGAGACACAAGAAAGCGTTTCTGTCAAATACGCTGAAGTGCTCAACGCGTTACCATCAAAACCTCAAAGTTACCTCTTCTTTTATAGTTTTGATAGTGCGATCTTAGATGCAAAACAGCTTGCTGAACTCAAAACAATTGCCCAGACGATTCGAGATAAAGAGATTGTTGAAGTGATCTGTATTGGACATAGTGACAGTGCAGGAGACAAAGAGTATAACAAAACACTTTCCTTGCTGAGAGCGCAAAATGTAGCCGATAAACTGATGGTCTATGGGATTGCTAAATCACTGATTCAGTTGAATTATTACGGTGATGCCGATCCATTGGTTCCCACCACCAATAATAAACCCAATGCAAAAAATAGAAGAGTTGAAATTATTTTAAAATAGAACAACTCTTATGCAGAGGCACTCTAGGGTGTCTCTACGGTATTTTCTTCTCTTCCAAAAATTTCAACAGCGCTTCTAAAACAACCTTTGGCTTCTCTTCTGGTACAAAATGTCCGCAATCTTTCACCCCAAAGCCTTGCACATCTGAGGCATATTTTTGCCAACCTTCCAATACATTCCAGATGTTTCCTACCACGCCATTGGCGCCCCAAAGAACGAGGAGGGGTATTTTGATCGTAAAAGGTCTGTCTATTTTGTCATGTTCCAAATCGATGCCCGCTGAAGCTCTATAATCTTCGCTAATGCCATGCACGGTTGCAGGGTCACTGTAATGGCGAATATACTCTTGCAACACATCTTCAGGAAAGTTTTTTTGCGCTTCAGGTGTGGCTTTTTTAAGCAGGTTATTGCGGATAAAATATTCAGGATCAGCCCCCAAAAAGCGCTCAGGAAAGTCATACGCTTGGATGTAAAAGAACCAGTGCCAGTACTTGGTTGCAAACTCGCAGTTGGTTTGTTCGTACATATCAAGGGTTGGGAGTATGTCCATCATGGAACAGGTGAGCACTTTTTCAGGGTGATCGAGCATGAGACGGTGGCAAACGCGCGCACCTCTGTCATGCCCAACGATGTGGAACTTTGAAAAGCCCAATTTTTCCATAACCGTGACTTGATCTTGTGCCATAACACGCTTGGAGTAGTTGGAATGGTCAGGTAACCCTTTGGGTTTGGAGCTATCGCCATAACCTCTAAGGTCGGTGACAACAACGGTGTATTTTTCGGCAAGTTCAGGTGCAATGTCACGCCAGATGAGGTAACTCTCAGGATGTCCATGAAGGAGTAAAATGACCTCTTCACCACTTCCTCCTATGAGCGTGTTAATCTGCACATCATCACCCACATCAACCATTTTTCGCTCAAATCCTTTGAAATAATCCGTTATAGCCATTGTATCTCTCCGTCATTGTAATATGTGATATTTTATCACGTATGTGAAAAATGCGCTTTAAAATCTTTACATGTAAAGATAAAAAACGCTTTAGTGTTTCATTTTAACAACAAAAATGTCGCAACCGTAGAAATGGCAATACCGACACAAACTTCCAGTGAAAGTGTTGTGCCTTCAAAAAAGTAAAGAAGTAAAGCGATACTAGCAGGGCTGAGGTAGACATAGGCCATGACTTTTTTAGGGCCAATTATAATGGTTCCTTTTTGGTACAAATATGCCGTGATAAATGTGGCAATTACGGAGAGATAGAGCAAATAGCCTAGATCTTTCGTGCTGAGATTGTGCCAGGCTAAAGGAATATTCCACAGCACTTTTGCACCTAAAAGCCAAAACGTACCGCTTAAAAGTGTCATAA
>JAVHRG010000053.1:0-23143 GCA_036171535.1 Sulfurospirillum sp.
TGTCAAAGATGAACACGGTCAGAAGATGAGCAAAAGCAAAGGAAATGTGATCGATCCACTGGACACCATCAACGAATACAGTGCTGATACTTTACGTTTTACCCTCGCTATTTTGGCCGTTCAAGGTCGTGACATTAAACTAAGCGGTGAAAAACTAGAGCAAATTCGTAACTTTACCAACAAACTTTACAACGCTTCACGCTTTTTATTGATGAATGCAAGCTCATTTGAAGATTTAGACAAGATCGAAATTAAAACCGCTCTTGGTTTATACATGAAAAGTCGTTTGGCTGTCGCGATGGAGGAAGTACGTGCACACTTTAGCGATTACCGCTTTAATGATGCGGCAACCACACTGTACCGCTTCTTGTGGGGTGAATTTTGTGACTGGGGCATTGAGCTTAGCAAAGCCGACAAACCTGCCATCATAGAGCTTGGAGCTATCTTTAAAGAAGCAATGAAACTCATTCATCCCTTTATGCCATTTATCTCAGAGTTCCTCTACCAAGAGCTTTCCGATAAAACACTCGAAGAGAACGAATCCATTATGGT
The DNA here is from genome assembly GCA_036171535.1 of Sulfurospirillum sp. Classification (GTDB taxonomy): domain Bacteria; phylum Campylobacterota; class Campylobacteria; order Campylobacterales; family Sulfurospirillaceae; genus Sulfurospirillum. Next base: position 553 of record JAVHRG010000053.1, read on the forward strand.
TAAACGCTATCCTCATGCACTTCAACGTGATGAAAAAATCGAGAAAACCTTTGAACTTGTCATCGAAGCGATTGTGGGAATTCGTCGTGCTAAAGCGAACATAGACCTTGGAAACAAAAAAATCGAACATGCTTTTATCAAAGTACCTGATGCTGAAAACCTGAAAGATGCGTTGAAATATATTAGTTTATTGGCAAAAGTTGAGAATATTGACTTTACTGAAGTAAAAATTGCCAACTCAGCCACCGATGTTGGGGATAATATTGAAGTGTTTATACCACTCGATGGTGTTGATCTTGGCCCCATCGTTGAGCGCCTCAATAATCAAAAAATTAAACTTGAAAAAGAGATCGTCAAACTTTCAGGCATGCTCTCCAACGAGCGCTTTGTTGCCAATGCCCCTAAAGAGGTTATTGCTGAGAATCAAAAAGGGCTAGATGATGCCAACATTAAAATGGCAAAAATTGAAGCAGAGCTCGTTTCACTCGGTATTTAATCTTTACATGTAAAACGGTTGAAGCTTTAAAAGCTTCAACCATTTTACCTTTCCTTTACGCTTTTGGGCGAAAAGGTTTGATCACTTCTTCATTACATGTAAGGAAAGGTCCTTCTAAAAGATCGATGCAATAAGGAACTGCAGGAAAGACTGCATCTAAACATTCACGAATGGATTTGGGTTTTCCCGGAAGATTGATTATCAAGCTACGACCACGAATACCTGCTGTTTGCCGTGATAAAATCGCTGTTGGAACGTATTTAAGACTCACTTGACGCATGAGTTCTCCAAAGCCTGGCATCATCTTCGTGCAAACGGCTTCAGTCGCTTCGGGTGTCACGTCACGAATGGCAGGTCCTGTGCCTCCTGTAGTGACGATCAAACAGCATCCATCATGATCTGCCATGTGTTCAAGGGCTGCTTCGATCAAGGGTTGCTCATCAGGAATCACTTTGTACACTTTCTCCCACTCACAGCTCAGATACTCACTCAATACTTGAATAATCGCCTTGCCTGAGAGATCTTCATAAATACCTGCACTTGCACGATCCGAAATCGTAAGAATACCAATTTTAATCTGACTCATATTATTGCTCCATGTTAAATTCTAGTAATGCTTTAATCGTTTTTGTATAAGGCGCATCAACATCTATTTGATGCAGTGCACGAATCACAACGCCGCAAATTTCTTCTATTTCCAACGTTCTACCGTGTTCCAAATCAACCAACATTGATGGTTTGATCGAATCAAACTGCTTTATTAAGGTAAACATCGCATCGACATCTTCTTGCGAAATCTTTACATGTAAACTACGTGCAGCATAAGCGGTCTCTTGCATGAGCCCATAAACAACTTCACAAAGAGGATTTTTTTCAAATAGCACACCTGTTTTGACACGCAGTAATGCGCAAAGTGCATTAACACCATTGTTAATAATCAGCTTTTTCCACAGCTCTTGTTTGATGTCATGTGTTGTTTGGGTCGGAATACCCGCATGATTAAAAGCGAGTGCCAACGCTTCTAAAAAGCACTCATTTTCCATCGTTGTGTGCATCATGCCTAAAATGGTCTCAGCACTGCCTACGGCTTCAATATGCCCAGGGGAAACCACATGAGCACCAATTTTGCGCGTCAATCCACCCATGATATACTCTTCGGAAAAATAGTCACATAAAATAGCTTCATTTTCAACACCATTTTGTAACGAAAGGATATAGGGTGGTTTCATTTGAGCCCGAAGCCATTGCGCAAGTTGCATAGCAATGTCGCGTGTAGCGATTGATTTGGTGGCAAGAATAATAAGATCAAATGACGATGCATCTAGTTCTGCTAAACTCGGTAGATCAAGAGCCTGAATTTTTTGATCAAATTCTAAGCTTGGATGCTTTACATGTAAACCTTCGGTTTGAAGGGCTTCAAGGTGTGCCCCTCGTGCAACAAAGACGACGTGATGCCCATCTTGAAGGAGTTTGGCGCCAAAATAGCTTCCAACACCTCCAGCACCAAGAATGATAATATTCATTTTTTTGATGCAGAAAGACGAACGCGAACACTTGCTTCGTGAGCGCCAAGTCCTTCAGTGTGGGCAAGAAGTGCACAGGCTTCACCAATTTCATCCAGACCTTGTTTGCTCATACTGATAATGGAAGAACGCTTCAAGAAATTTTCAACGCCTAATGGCGAGTAAAACTTAGCCGTACCTCCCGTTGGAAGCGTATGGTTTGGTCCAGCAATATAATCGCCAATTGGCTCAGGCGTATACGAACCCATAAAAATAGCACCTGCATGGTGAATCTTTGGGAGTAAATCAAAAGGGTGAGACGTAACCACTTCTAAGTGTTCAGGAGCAATCTGGTTCATCAAATTCACCGCTTCATCCATATCGCGGGTTACAATAATCGCCCCACGCTCTTTAATAGAGACTTCAGCAATCGCTTTACGATCTAATGTTTCAAGCCACGTATAAATTTCGGTACGTGTTTTTTCCGCAATTTCAAGAGAAGGCGTAATCAAAATCGAACTTGCCATCTCATCATGCTCCGCTTGTGAAAGCAGATCAATCGCTAAGAGGTGTGGATTGGCAGTCGTATCGGCTAAAACACCAATCTCACTTGGTCCTGCAATCATGTCAATGTTCACTTCACCAAAAACGAGTTTTTTAGCCGTTGCGACAAAAATATTGCCAGGTCCCGTGATGACATCGACTTTAGGAATACTCTGCGTACCATACGCCATTGCAGCAATGGCACTCGCCCCTCCGACTTTAAAAGCTTTTTTAATACCACATAAGTGCATAGCTGCCAGAAGGAGTGGATTGAGCTCATTGTTGGGAGCAGGCGTGCAAACAACGACCTCTTTTACACCTGCCACAAGTGCGGGAATAGCGTTCATCAAAAGACTGCTTGGATACGCCGCTTTTCCTCCTGGGATGTAAAGCCCTGCACGATCCACGGGCGTTACTTTTTGCCCCAAGACAGTGCCATTTTCTTCAAAATCAAGCCAAGATTTTGGCATGAGCTTTTCATGGTACGAATAAATGCGTTTATACGCTAGCTCTAATGCCTCTTTGAGTTTAACATCAAGAGCATCGTACGCTTTTTTCATATCGCTCGTTTTTACTTCAAGCGCTTCATCATTTGCAACATGCCATTTATCAAATTTTTCAATATGGTTTTTTAAAGCATCATTGCCATCCGCTTTAATCTCTGTAATAATAGTGGAAACAATTTTTGAAACATTGTCCATATCCATGTTTCCACGACGTAAAAGTGCATCGAACTGGACTTGAAAATTTTCTTCATTGGTTTTTAAAAGTAACATCGTTAATCCTCTTTATAAGTGCTTTATTATAGCATATTTGCCTTACGCGCATACCGAGCAATCATGGAATTATTGCCTAAAAGTCCTCCCTGATGCAAGTAAATAGGCGTCCCATCCAGTGAAGAGATATGCGCCAGTAAAGCTTGCCACCCCACAGGATCGTACACCAAATCAAACTCCACACCCATCTCATCTTTCAAAGATTGCCATAACTCAAAAAGCTCTGGATACAGTTTGCCATAGTGATATTTTTGCTTGGTCTCTAAAATAATTGGTAAATGTGTCAGGTCAGGTTCAACCATCTTCCACTGCTCTTGCAAATAGGCACTATCACCCACGGTATTACATGTAAAGACAGGGAAGGGAAGATGTTTTTGTAAAAACAGTGCTGTGGTACCTGTGCCTGAGGGCAAGAAAAGGTAAGGATTTGGAATATGATGTATTTGGATGTCCGATAAAAGCTCATTGGCTAAAATTTTAATGCCCTCTTCTGCTTCGTGTTGTCTGCCACCTTCCTTTACATGTAAACTTTTTTCATCAAGCCACTTTTCAGCCTCTACTTCGCGCAAATGCGATTCGATGATTTTCATACCATTTTCAAGAGCCACTTTATAGTTACCCATAGGATTTTCTTTGAGAAAGTGTGGAATATGATCACACACATAGATAAACTCCCAACCTTTAAGGCGGGCTAAAACAGAGAGTGAATACATTGCATTGGATTGGTTCGATCCTGTGCTGACGACTCGTGTTATGTGAGGAAAATCATGCGTTAAGAAGTAGTAAAATTTACGTGCTTTATTACCTGAAAAATCTTTATCTAAAAGATCGTCACGTTTAATATAAAAGATGTGCTTGTTAAAAGTTCGTTTTTCAAAAGGAGAAGGAGCAAAAAACATCGTTACATGTAAAGAAGAAGAGACCTCAGAAGAGGTCTCTTAAGGATTATGAGCGATTGAGACAATTAAGATCTTCAAAGGCTTTAAGTAAGCGGCTTTTAATAGCCTCTTCACCTGAGCGAAGCCATTTGCGTGGATCATAATATTTTTTATTCGGTTTATCCGCACCTTCTGGGTTACCAATTTGACCTTGAAGGTAAGGTGCATACTTTTCAATATACCCTTTAACTCCTGCCCAAAATGCCCACTGCGTGTCGGTATCGATGTTCATTTTAATGACACCATAACTAACGGCTTCACGAATATCAGAAAGTTCGCTACCACTGCCGCCATGAAATACAAAATTGACAGGTTTTGCATCGGTTTTAAATTTGTCTTGAATATATTTTTGAGAATTATCTAAGATTTTTGGTGTTAAATTCACATTGCCTGGTTTATAAACACCATGCACATTACCAAAAGAAGCTGCAATCGTAAAATTTGGACTAATTTTCAAAAGTTCTTCATAAGCATACGCTACATCTTGAGGCTGAGTATAAAGGGCTGAATTGTCCATATTGGTATTATCAACACCATCTTCTTCACCACCCGTACAACCAAGCTCAATTTCCAACGTCATGCCCATTTTACTCATACGTTTCAAGTAGGAGACACACGTGTGTACATTTTGCTCTAGTGGCTCTTCGGAGAGATCCAACATATGGGAGCTAAAAAGTGGTTTGTGTGTTTTAGCAAAATGCATCTCACTAGCGCTTAAAAGCTCATCAATCCACGGAAGAAGTTTGCGTGCTGCATGGTCCGTATGTAAAATCACGGCTACACCATAGTATTCAGCAAGGGTATGGACATGTAAAGCACCACTAATGGCACCAAGCACTGCCGCTTTAAGACCATTGACACCTTTTCCTGCATAAAATTCAGCTCCACCACTGGAAAACTGAATAATAACCGGAGAATTAGCAGTTTTTGCTGCTTCTAAAACGGCATTGATAGAATTTGTTCCCACAACATTGACAGCAGGGATTGCAAATTGGTTTGCTTTTGCAATTGCAAAAACTTTCTGCACATCATCACCCGTAACAACACCTGGTTTTACAAAATCAAAAATTTTCGCATTCAACATGAAAACGCCTTTTGTTTCAATTTCAATTTTTAACACGCCTTATAGGCAAAGCCCTTAAGACTACGCTACACTATGCACTGAAGCTTGCCTCTTTGAGGCAGAATTTGACATATTCGTTACGCAAAGGCTTTCAGCCTCTATTTTTAAAAAACAAGATTTTTGCGAAAAGCCTTGCCTTTTTCAAGGTAAGGCTTTCATTTTTGAAGTTATTTAATCGTTACTTTTGCATTTTTTCTAAGAGTTTGTGCTTTATCTTGTACTTGAATACGGAATTTCTCCATTTTCAAGCCATTTTCGATTTGTGGTTTAACCACTTCAAATGTTGCTTTTTCAGCTGGTTTTGTATCTTCAACTAAGATAACATGGTAACCAAATTGTGTTTGAACAGGAGTTTTAGTGATTTCACCTTTTTTAAGTGCAAACGCTGCATCAGAGAAAGGTTTTACCATTTGATTTGCAGCAAACCAACCAAGTTCACCGCCACCTTGACCACTAGGACCTGTAGATTTTGTTGTTGCAAGCTCAACAAATTTATCATTGAGTTTTTGACCTGTTAATCCATCAAGTTCTTTGATAACATCTTTAGCTTCTTGCTCAGTTTTTACAAGCACGTGTCTTGCTTTAACAGTTGCTGGTTGCATAAATTTGTCAGCATTTTTGTCATAATAATCTTTAACGTCTTTTGGATCTACTTTAACAGCATCAAAGATTTTTTTCATCCAAACTTCGAGAGCAAGATCTGCTTTGATTTTTTTCAAAGCTTCAGCATAATCTTTCTCTTTTTCAACACCACTTTTCATTGCTTCTGTGGTCAGAAGTTTACGCTCAACTGCTTGCTCAACAATTTTTTGTTTTGCATCAGCAGGAAGTTCTTCAAACTTTGCGCCTTGCATAGCACGCATAAGAACAGCAATGTCTTGGTCATTGACATCTTCACCATTAACGGTTGCATATGTTGTCGCATTTAAACTTACACCTAGTACTGCAGCTGCAATACTACTTAGAATAACTTTTTTCACTAAAATCCTTTATTGAAGTAATTCGCGTATTGTACCCCAAATCTTATTACTATTTCTTAAATGAAATGTTAATTTTAAGGATTGTCGGTATAATTTTTAAAAAAAACGAAGGCAAATGATGAAAAAGGCCACGCAAAAAGAGATTGCAATTATTAAAGCTCTTTTTTTGGAACATTACCCCAAAGCGGTTACGGAACTGAAATATAGCTCTTTATACGAGCTTCTTGTCTGTGTCATGCTCTCAGCACAATGCACCGATAAACGTGTCAACCTTATCGCACCTTCCTTATTTGAACGCTATCCCGATGCAAAAACCCTCTCTGAAGCAAATCTTAATGACGTAAAATCATTCATCTCTTCGTGCTCTTTTTTTAACAATAAAGCTGTGAATCTTCTTAAAATGGCACAAAAAGTGGTTGAACTGTACGATGGAGAGATCCCTTTAGATGAGCAAAAGCTGATGGGACTTGCAGGCGTAGGGCAAAAAACTGCCCATGTCGTGATGATCGAATATGCTTGTGCCAACCTCATGGCAGTCGATACTCATGTCTTTCGCATCGCACACCGTTTAGGACTTTCAAGTGCAAAAACGGCGATAAAGACAGAAGAAGAGTTAACTAAGATTTTTAAAAACGATCTTGCCACACTTCACCAAGCGATGGTACTTTTCGGCAGATATACCTGCAAAGCGATCAATCCCTTGTGTGAAACGTGTTTTTTAACAGAACATTGCAAAACAAAACAGACATTTAAAGTCTAACTTAACCTGTAACCGTATCAATCCATTTGATAGAGCAACCTTGAGAAGGATGCTGAATTTTAGGCGCGTCTTGTTTACTAAACAGTAGCATAATTGCCTCTCTCAGATCTTCTTCTTGCACACTACGAGCATCTTGCCAATTATCATCCAATCTTCCATGATAATAAAGATTCTCTTCACCATCAAAGAGAAAAATATCCGGAGTGCAGACTGCACCAAGATGTTTGGATACACTTTGATTTTCATCAATAAGATAAGGAAACTCTATACCCATCTCTTTGATTTTATCCAGCATATGCGCGGGCGAATCTTCTGGGTAGTTGGGATGGATGTTTGGATTGATAGCAACAGTGGTAATGTCCAATTTTTTAGCAAACTCAGCAACAGTATTAAACCTCTTCCAAATAGCATTAGAGTAAGGACAATGGTTGCACATTACGGCGATCATAAATCCACCTTTGCCAAACAGTTCTTTACTTTTAAAAATTTTTCCATTTGGATCTTCAAGTTCAAAATGTTCCAGTTTTTTACCTAGTTCCACTAAAGAGGAATGTATTAATGACATGGCTTACTCCTTATAGGTGTTAATTATATTTTGAACAATGAACGCTGTATTTTTGACAGAGTTCATATCACACTCTTCTCTTTGAGAATGAGGATAACGAATGGTGGGTCCAATAGAAACCGTTTCTATCTTTTTAGCCTGATGCATCATCAGCTCACCACACTCGAGTCCTGCATGAATTGCTTTAAAGGCTGCATGTGGGTAAAACTCTTGCATCACACCCTGTACGCTTTGCGCAAAAAGTGTCATTTCAGGTTTCCACGCACCATGCCCTCCTTCTTGTGCCGTATCAAAACCAAGCGCTTTAAAAAAAGCTTCGGTTTCATGTGCTAGTATAGCCAAATTTTCATCGTCCATTGCACGTGCTGCACAGTCAAATCGAAGCACTCCTTCAAAATCGGAGACGATGCCTAGATTGATGCTCATAGAAGGAATATCAAGCTCTCGGTCCCATTCACGAACACCTTGTGCAAATGCACCTAAAGCCTTGATAATAGAGCTTGATTGAGCAATATAATGCGTGTATGCGCCTTTGTCTAAACGCTTTACATGTAAACGTGTATCTTCTACATGTAAAGGTGTTTTGGATGCAACAATGGCTGTTGCACTTTTCGGAATGGCGTTACGCCTCTCCCCTCCATGCAACGAGACTAAAAGCACCTCATGTTTTAAAAGCTCATACCCTAAAGCTTTAAGAGCAGAAGGAATTTTTTTATCAATATCTACCCCTGAATGTCCACCTGTAAAATTGAATGCACTAATTTCATATAATGAGTATAACTCTTCATCTAATGGCATATCGTGCAGTTTTAAAGAAGCAATGATATCCATACCACCTGCACAACCAATATAAATTTCGCCCTCTTCTTCTGCGTCAAGATTGAGCAGATAGGAAGACTTTAAGGGGAGACAAAACTGCATAGCGCCAATAAGCCCAACCTCTTCATCAACGGTAAAAAGACACTCTAAATTTTCATTATGCTCCATGGCCCAAAACATAATGGCCATTCCCATCCCATCATCTGCCCCTAACGTAGAGTTTTTTGCTTTTATCAAAGTACCTTCAATGACAATCTCTATGGGCTGGGTATCGCCAATACAAACCATATCATAGTGCGCCTGTAAGCAGATTTTAGGTGTCCCTTTGTGGCACAAAATATTTCCTACAGAATCTTCCTGAACGACAAAACCAAGAGAGTGCGCAAACTCGCTAATATACTCTTTCATTTTTGTCGTATGATAGCTGCAACGTGGAATGGCAGTAATTGCTTTAAAATGCTCTAATATTGACTCCATCTAAGCCCTTGAAAATTTAATAAACGAAATGCTATTATACAACCCATGAAAACAATATTAATTTTACTCACTGCCATACTTTTACAAGGCTGCGTCTATTTTAATGACCGAGGCGTATCGGGACGCTATTATAATGATTGCACAGAATATTACGATGGTATGGGTATTTACCATAAAGATTGCGATGAAAATCTTGTCGACTATAAAACCGTAACAGATGGCGTTTCAAAAGGGGTCGATAAGAGTGTTAATGCTACCAAAAGCCTTTTTGAATAATCAGCTATGAATTTAAATACAATCCGCCAAGAACGTCTTTCTTGGCTAGAATGGAAAGACATTAAGCCGATGCGCGAGGCTCTTGCCGTTCTTCCGTTAGTTGAGCATACCACCTACACACTTGATAACACAATCGCCATCAATGCTTTACATGTAAACCATTCTGACAAAGAAATAATCAAACAATGTGCCCTTGCTCTCAAACCGTGGCGAAAAGGTCCTTTTGATCTTTTTGGCACCTTTATTGATACCGAATGGCAAAGCTTCATCAAATACAACCTTTTAGAACCTTATATGAATTTAGAAGGAAAAATAGTCGGCGATATTGGTTGCAATAACGGCTACTACCTCTTTCGAATGCTTTCACAACGTCCAAAAAAATTGGTTGGATTTGACCCTTCAGCACTCTATAAAACACAATTTGATTTTATCAACCATTTCATTAAAAGCGATATTGTCTATGAAATGCTCGGCGTTGAACACTTACCAGAGTATGAACACAAATTTGACACGCTTTTTTGTTTGGGTGTTCTTTATCACCGAAGTGATCCTATTCAAACACTCAAAGCACTTTACCAAGGATTAAACCCTAATGGTGAGCTGATTTTAGATACGTTTATGATTGATGGAGACACGCCTGTGGCACTGTGTCCCTCAAAATCCTACTCTAAAATTCCAAATGTCTATTTTGTACCAACTATCCCAGCGCTTTATAACTGGTTAGAACGTGCAAAATTTAGGGATATTGAGCTCTTAGAAATCAAAAAAACCGACGCTAATGAACAGCGCAAAACAGAATGGATTTATGGTGAAAGCTTGGAGCACTTTTTAGACCCAAATAACCCTGAACTCACCATTGAAGGGTTTCCAGCACCTAAACGGGTTTACATTAAAGCAAAACATTAAATCCGTCGATTTGTTATCAATTATAAATTTATTGTGGAAAATTATAGCGACTAGGTGCGCGGGCTCTCTGCCGAAGAGAACTCAGTGTTAACGCAGTTTTTAAAGCTTTGCTTTAAAAGCGAGTCAAAAAATAAAAATAGCAAGGATGCTAAATGGTAAAGAGTAAAGCGGGATTAGTTCAAGAGATGCTTGACAACAGCACCAATTTCGATGATGAGTCAGACACTCAAGATGAAAGTTCGCTCGATTCTCCCAATTTTTTAAATGACGATCTCAAAACTCACATTAAGATCAAAAGTACCCTTGTGGGCAATCTCACAGAGCTTAGTAAAAATAACTCCAAAGTCATTTTACAAACAACCCATGAAATGAGTGTTGACGAATTTGGTTTGATTCACAGTGGTTTTCTTTTTGGTTCAGCAGAATATGCGGCTGTCGCTGCTGTGAACGAGCCCAATGTTGTCGTGATTGGATGCCGTTCCAAATTTTTTGCACCCGCAAAAGTGGGCGATATTGTCAACTTTGAAGCTAAAGGCCGCTTTGAAGATGCGCGTAAAAGAGAGATCAAAGTTATTGGTACGATTAATGAAATAAAAGTCTTTGAAGGGATTTTTCAAGCCGTTTTATTAGAACATCACATTCTAGAAACAAAAATTGAAGAGCTTCAAGCGAGCTTTAACCCTAAAGAGTTTTCATAGAAAATTAAACCAATACGGCACATTTTGTTGTTCAACTTTAAGTGTCGTACTTGCTCCATGCCCCGGAAATATTTCCCAATCAGCATCAATTTTTAGAAATTTTTCCAGACTTTGACGCATTTGATCACCATTGCTATACGGGAAATCATACCGACCAATCGAATTTTTAAAGATAAAATCTCCACTGAAAAGTGTATTATCAATTAAAATAGCACTGCAACCAGGTGTATGTCCTGGAAAATGAAAAAATTGCACGGCAATACATTCAATATCAAAACTCTGATCACCTACAACTTTCACATTAGCATGGCTAGGAGGCGTTCCTTGTCCAAAAGGATCATCTTCAAGCATAAAACAATCATCGATAGGTGCATAAATTGGAATGTTTAACTGAGATGCAAGCTCCGCATTACTCCATACATGATCAAAATGACCATGTGTATTTAAAATAGCAATAGGATGATGCACATTGCGTAAAACCCAACTTGCGGCTTCCATACCTGGGTCAATAATAAGCTCTTTATCATCAATGGTGACGATATAACAATTGGTTCCATATGCCCCACATGCTCTACTTTTGATTTGCATTAGCCACTTCTTTTATGAATTTTTAAAAGTTTAACACATCTCCTCTTATTTTGCTTTAGAACCTTAAAAGATTGCATTAATTTTAAGTTTAGTATAATTAATCTATTGCTTAAATTGATTATGAGGTTACTGCTGTGAATAAATACCAATCTATCGAAAATTATTTAGTTAAGTTTCTTCAAGATGAGGTGCGAAAAGCTGGTTTTTCCAAAGTCGTTTTAGGGATTAGTGGAGGCGTGGATTCGGCTGTTGTTGCCATTCTTGCCCACAAAGCTTTTAAAGACAATCTTTTAGGCATCATGCTTCCAGCCTCTACTTCAAGTAGCGCAAGCTTTGAGCATGCAAGCGAACTCACGCAGAAATTCGGCATTAAAACGGAAAAAATTCCTGTTGGTCCTCTTGTTGATACCTACTTCCATGATAAAAAAGATGCTTCGAAACTTCGCATTGGGAATTTTAGTGCACGTATGCGTATGGCAGTTCTTTACGATATTTCAGCACGTGAAAATGCTCTTGTTTTAGGAACAGGAAATAAAAGTGAAATTCTGCTTGGATACGGTACTATTTTTGGTGATCTCGCTTGTGCAATTAACCCTATTGGTGAACTTTACAAAACAGAAATATTTGAATTTGCAGCACACCTTGGTGTGCCAAAATCTATTCTTACAAAAGCGCCATCAGCCGACCTTTGGGAAGATCAAAGTGATGAGGGAGAATTTGGATTTAGTTATGCACAAATTGATAAAGTACTTTACGCCCACATAGAAGGGAAAAAGGACAAAGAAGCCCTCCTCTCCTCTGGCTTTGAAAAAGAGCTTGTTGAAATGGCATTAGAGCGTATTGCAAGTAATCTTTTCAAAGGAAAACTTCCAACCATTGCTGATTTGTCAGCGATAAAATAAAGGATAAACATGAAAGAAATACCATTTTATAAACCATTTATCGATCAAAGAGAAAAAACACTTATCAATGAAGTTTTGGATTTGGAAAAAGCAAACAAAGTTGAAACACTCGAAAAAGAGTTTATAAAATATACCAATTGTGGCGATGCTATCTCTACTGTCAACGGTACGGCTGCAATGCATCTTGCTATGTGTGCACTGGATCTTAAACGCGGTGATAAAATTATCTGTTCTGTCAATGCTTTTCCTTCTGTTGCAGAAGTTGTTCGTCACTTTGATGCTGAACCTATTTTTGTAGATATTGATAAAGATGATTTTAACATCGATATTGATCAATTAGAAAGTGTCCTAAAGAACAATAAAGCTAAAAAACTTAAAGGTGCATTTATCAGCCATATTGCTGGGCAACCTGCAGAACTTTCAAAAATCTATGCGCTGGCAAAGCAATATGATATTAAAATTATTGAAGATGCAACTGCGGCACTAGGAGCTACGTATAAGGGTCAAAAGATAGGTTCTCTTGAAGCCGATATTACTGTTTTTCGTTTTAATCCTCAATCCAATAATTCTGTATCAAGTGCAGGCATTATGACCACCAAAGATCCTGAGCTTTCAGAACGTGCACGACTTCTTCGCAATCATGCTCTTGTCGGGGAAGGTTGGGATAAATTTGGCAACCTTGGTTATGTCTATGATGTGGTTGATATCGGATTAAAATATGATCTTAATGAACTTAATGCAGCTTTTGCAATTGGTCAATTAGAAAAAAATGAAAGTTTTATTGAGCGAAGACTGGAAATTGCTGACATTTATAACCGTGAGCTTGCTTCATGTCCACATGTTTCTACACCGATTAAAAAACGTGACCATACCTATGCACAATACATCATTAAAATTGACAAGAATAGAGACAATTTTGCAAAAGAGCTTAAAGAGCGAGGGATTTATACAGGACTTCACTACATTCCATTACACCTTTTAAGCTACTACAAACATAAATATAACTTACGTGTTAATGATTTCCCAAAAGCACTCAGTAATTACCAACAGATTTTATCGCTCCCAATCTACTCAAGCCTTAGCGATAAAGATGTTCTTCACATTTGTGACCAAATTAAAGAGATCGCTAAGAACCGTGTTTAACCGTTCACGTTTTGTTCTATGGGTAGAAGCCTATCTCTTCTACCCATCTTCTTTATTTCAACGATTTTTATCCTACCTATTACTGCCATTGAGTGCTCTTTACTGCGCTATTGTTTTATCAAAACGCTTCTTTGGTAGAAAAAGAAAACTCTATTTTACAATTCCTATCGTCAGCATTGGTAATCTTACCGTTGGTGGCAATGGCAAAACACCTTTTTGTATCGCTTTAGCTAAAAATTATGATCATGTTGCCATTGTGCTTCGTGGGTATGGGCGCAAATCACATGGACTCATTCTTGTCTCGGATAATGGTCAAATCATGTGTGATGCACTTGCCAGTGGTGATGAAGCAATGCTCTATGCCAAATTTTTACCAAAATCAACGGTCATTGTGAGTGAGGATCGTGTTGAAGCAATCCGTTTTGCTAAGAAAATAGGCGCTAAAATTATTTTTTTAGATGATGGTTTTTCTAAAAGTTTTATTCATAAAATTGATATTTTAGTAAAACCAAATCCCGAACCGAAAAACAACTTTTGCCTCCCCAGTGGACCGTATCGCGAACCAAGATTTCTTTACAAATACGCTGATCTCATTGTTTCCGAAGAAAGTGATTTTATACGCCATGTTGAAGTGGTTGATGCCAGTGAGCGCATGCTTTTAGTAACCGCCATTTCTAAACCTAGTCGATTGGATGCGTATCTCCCCGAAAATGTTATTGGAAAAATCAGTTTTGAAGACCATTACATGTACAATGAAAAAGAACTTGCAGATCTCCTTGTAGAACACAATGCAACAACCATTTTAACCACACAAAAAGATGCCGTCAAAATGGCTACCTTTGATATTCCCCTCTCTATTCTTAAACTTGAAGTTGAAATCTTCCCTGAAACACTCGCAAGAATAAACACACTTTTAGCTCCTAAACGCTAAAATAAGGCTTTAACCTTTACGTACGCAAGGATTTGCTGTGCAACATAAAATACATCAAGCACAAATCTTAATGGACGCATTGCCGTACATTAAACTTTTCAATAAAAAAACAATCGTGATCAAATACGGTGGCGCCGCACAAATCAACCCAGAACTTAAAGAGCAGTTTGCAAAAGATATTGTTCTTCTTTATCTTGTAGGTATCAAGCCTATTATTGTTCATGGTGGTGGGAAAAAGATCAATGCGCTTTTAGATAAGCTCGAAGTTAAAAGTTCTTTCCTTGATGGTTTACGTGTAACAGATGATCAAGTGATGGAAGTGGTTGAAATGGTACTTAGTGGAAGCATCAACAAAGAAATAACCACCCTACTCAATCATCATGGTGCAAAAGCCATTGGTATTACCGGTAAAGATGCCAATTTTATCCATGCACGTCCAATGGATGATGGTAAATATGGTTTAGTAGGCGATATTACTAAGATTGATAAGAAAGTGCTCAAACATCTTATGCGTGAAAAATTTATCCCCGTCATTGCACCGATTGCAGCAGGTGATGATGTAAACCATCCAGGCTATAACATTAACGCAGACCTAGCTGCCAGTAAAATTGCTGTAGCAATGCGAGCAAAAAAGATCATCTTTCTCACAGACACCCCTGGTGTTCTTGATAAAGAAGGTAATCTGATTTCAATCCTCGATAAAACAAAAATCAAAGCTCTTAAAAAAGATGGTACGATTAGCGGTGGCATGATTCCAAAACTAGACGCCTGCTTAGAAACTGTTCGCGGTGGAGTTGAGTGCGCACATATTATTGACGGAAGAGTTCAACACTCCATTTTATTAGAGCTCTTTACCAAAGATGGTATTGGCACGATCATTAAAGAATAAAGAAGGAAATTGTATGTTTATTGAAACCCGTGGAAATGATGGAATTAAGCCAAACAAAGTTCCTTTTTCATTTGCTATTTTAAATCCAAGTGCAAGCTTTGGTGGACTGTATGTTCCTGAAAACTTACCAAAAATTGATACTGCTTTTTTAGAACGAGCCTCTCACAAAAGCTACAAAGAGATTACGCTTGATATTTTAAGACTCTTCAACATTGACATCGAAGAAGAAGTCATGCAAAAAGCAGTTGCCTTGTACGATGCGTTTGATGACGCTAAGGAACCTACACCACTCGTGCAAATCGAAAAGGATCTGTTTGTCAATGAACTCTATCATGGACCAACACGCGCTTTTAAAGATATGGCGCTACAACCTTTTGGCTATATACTGTCTCACCTTGCCCAAAAGCTCAATGAGCAGTACCTCATTTTAGCAGCAACCAGTGGTGATACAGGACCCGCCACACTCGATACGTTTGCCAATAAGCCCAATATCAAAGTTGTCTGTCTCTATCCTGATGGTGGAACCAGCGATGTACAACGTCTGCAAATGACGACACAAAAGAGTCCAAACCTAAAAATTATCGGTATTCACGGTAACTTTGATGATGCCCAAAATGCACTCAAAAACCTTCTAGCCTCCCCTAGTTTTAAAGAAGCATTGAGTACCAAAGCTATTAAACTGAGCGCCGCCAACTCAGTCAATTTTGGACGTATCATCTTTCAAATTATCTACCATATTTACGCCTATATTGCGCTACTCAAACAAGGTAAAGTAGAACTTGGAAAGCCTTTTTACACCATTATTCCAAGTGGAAACTTTGGCAATGCCTTAGGATCATACTATGCGAAAAAAATGGGATTACCGATTGAAAAAATTCTTATCGCTTCGAATATCAATAATATCCTTACCGATCTTATCACCACAGGTGTCTATGACCTACGCAACCGAAGTTTACTTCAAACCACTTCTCCTGCGATGGATATTTTAATCTCTTCCAACGTTGAGCGTGTCTTGTTTGATAAATTTGGGGCTAAGCGTACCAAAGAACTTATGGATGCACTTAAAGAAAATAAATTTTATACACTCAGTAAAGATGAACTTGCCCAGTTACAAGAAGATTTTGAAGCCGTTTACTCCGATGATACCTTTGGCAAAGATCAAATCAAGCATTATGCCGAGCAAGGCTACATCATGGATCCCCATACAGCAACGTGTCTCAAAGCCTATAAAGAGCTTAAAGTCAAACCCCTTCCTTGTGTACTGTGCTCCACAGCAGAATGGACAAAATTTGCACCAACGATGCTTAATGCTATGAACCAAAACAGTGTAAAATACAGCGATAAAGAGGCGCTTGAAGGTATTAGCAAATCTTTACATGTAAAGATTCCAGAGTGCATTAGCTCTCTCTTTAACAAACCAGTCATTCACGATAAAGTTGTTACAAAAGAAGGCATTGAGGCAGAAATTTTTAATTTTTTAAATCATAAGGCACGTAAATGATTATCATCCCAGCTCGCCTTGCTTCTACACGTTTTCCAGGTAAGATCTTAGCCAATATCCATGGGCTTCCTATGGTCATTGCAACTGCCAAACGTGTACAAAATCTTGATGATGTTGCCATCGCCGCAGATACGGAAGAAGTCGTTCAACTCGCTTCTGATTATGGTTTTAAAGCCATCCTTACCTCACAAGATCACCAAAGTGGTACGGATCGTATTAATGAAGCAGCTTCTAAACTCAATCTTTCAGAAAATGAAATTATCGTTAATGTACAAGCCGATGAACCATTCATTGAAGAGGCTGTTGTTAAAAGTGTTATTGAGCGAGCCAAAAGTACCGATGCGATGATTACCAGCGCGTGTAAGAAAATTGATCTTTTACATGTAAAAGATCCTAACCTCGTTAAAGTCATTTTAGATACCCATGGCAATGCGATCTATTTTTCCAGAAGTGTGATTCCGTATGACCGAGAAGGTGGATTTGAGGGCTATTTTGGTCATATTGGTCTCTACGCGTTTCGTAAAAAATCTCTTCAAACCTTTTGTACTCTTCCCTATGCACCTCTTGAACATATTGAAAAACTAGAACAGTTGCGTGCTATTTACCATGGTTACACAATTGCGATGGTGGAAGTAGAAAGCCAAAGTTTTGGAATTGATACGAAAGAAGATTTAGAGCGAGCACTACATTTTTTTAAATAAACGATAAAGAGAGCCATAAATCTCTCTTTATCGTTTAAACGGCTACTTGCTCGAAAGTATCTTTTTCACGGTCGAAAAGATACGCTTCCATTGGATTTTCACCCACTTGAAAGATAATTCTGCATGACTCAAAACCCGATTTTTTAAGCCCTTTTTCGACCACTTCTAAGATGAAAGCACGCGTACTAAACATATGCGTCGTCGTATTGCCTTCATAGGCGAATTCTTCATCAAGAATAGGTGCAAAGCCCTCTTTTTTGAGGTGTTTTTCAAAAATAGTTTTATCCGTTAAGCCTTCGACTTCAACAATCAAAATAACGTTCATTTAAAGTCCTATTTTTTCAAGATGCGCTAAAAACTCATCAGCATTTTTGAACCCAACCAAACGAAACTCTGTCATCTCTTTTCCCTCTTTAAAAAACAAAATGGCGGGAGGGCCGTAAATATTAAAGGCTTTTTGGAGTGCTTTGTCCTCTTCACTATTTTTGGTAACATCCGCTTTTAAAAGCGTGAATTTTTCAAGTTTTTCTTTCACCCTAGCATCACTAAAGGTAAATTTTTCAAACTCAATACAATTCACACACCAATCGGCATAGAAATCAACCATTACTGGCTTCGGACTATTTTTAATGGCACTATCAAGCTCACCCATATTTTTAATCTTCGTAAAAGAAGAAGATGATACGGATGAAGTCACTGTCACGCTCTCTTTAGATGTAAATTTTTCAAACGGAGCTAAAGGATTGCTTGCACCACTTAAAAAGCCAATAAAAAGGGCTACACCGTACACAAGTGCTATAAAGAGAAGACTCTTAAATACTTTTTGCCACCCTTTTGTATGTTCTCTAAAAGGCTCAAGTGCTCCAAAATAAATGGCAGTGCTCATAATTAATACTGCCCAAAGAACCATACTGACAAAACTGGGAATAATACGAGAAAGCATCCAAATAGCAACGCCTAGTAGCATGACACCAAAAAAGACACTGACATTGCGCATCCACATGCCAGGACGTGGCATATATTTGCCTGCCGTTGTACCCAACAAGAGCAGAGGAATTCCCATACCAAGGCTCATTACAAATAAAGCACTTCCACCAAGTAAAGCATCACCACTTTGTGAGATGTATATGAGAGCGCCAGCAAGAGGTGCTGCCACACAAGGTCCTACAATAAGCGCCGATAAAAATCCCATGACTGCAATACCAATAATGCCTTTAGCTTGCACTTTTCCTGTTTTTTGACTCACTCTATTTTGAATAAAACTTGGCATCTTGATCTCATAAAAACCAAACATTGAAAGCGACAAAATAACAAAAACTGCACTAAAGATACCAATCACCCAAGGGTTTTGCATTGAAGCTTGTATGTTAGCACCAAATAATGCTGCAAGAACGCCCGCAATGGTATACGCTAGGGACATAGATAAAACATACACCAAAGAGAGTAAAAACCCTTTTTTCGCGTTCATAGACATACTAGGTTGTGAAACAATAATCGAAGAAAGAATTGGAACCATCGGAAAGACACAGGGCGTTAATGAGAGCAAGAGTCCAAAACCAAAAAAACTAAGCAATACTAAAACAATATTGTCACTCATAAAACTCTGTGCAATTTGGTCTTGTTCTGAGAGAGCCGTCTTATTTTGGAGGACAATAAGAGAGGAGCCTGTAAGATTAAATGTAAATTCTTTGGTAAGGGGTTGATAGCAAATACCAAGCTCTGAACAACCTTGATAGGAAAGTTTGAGTGTAAAATTGCCTTTTTTGACCTGATCTTCCAATAAGCTTTGAGGAACAAAAAGCTCAAAAGGTTTTCGTTGCGTTACATAATCGTGAAAGTTTTCTGCTTTGGGTCGTTCAACCCATCCTGTTATATCAACCACTTTTGGGTAAGTAAGTTCTAACTTTATCTTATCATCGTACATATAAATTTTATCGCCTAAAACAATACTAATAATAGCACCTTGAAGATTGTGTGTTGTAGTCACTTTAAAAGCTTCTTCAGGCGTTAAAACCTTCGGCTTTTCAACACCAAAAAGAGAGACCATTAATAAAAAAAATAAAGCAGAATACCGTAAAATATGTTGCACAAAAGCACCTTTTTTAAAATAATTCTTTATTGTATCAAAGAACTCTAAATGTTTTTTAAATTAAAACGATTTTAAGAGTATTATAAAGTATTACATGTAAAAGCAGGAGCAGAGTATGGGCAAAAAGAAAAAAGAAAAAATAGTGCTACAAAATGAAGAACTGATCATGGACAAAGAACCGACGAAAGAGAAAGATGACAAAGTTCAAATTTGGGTTAAAAAAAGTGAACTCAAATATGAAAAAGATTTAAAGAGACTTCAAATTGAACTGCTTAAATTTCAAAATCACGTCAAAGATCAAGGACTCAAAGTGCTTATTATCATTGAAGGGCGTGATGCTGCGGGGAAAGGTGGAACGATTAAACGTATCACAGAGCACTTAAACCCTCGTGGTGCAAGAATTGTCGCACTCTCAAAACCTTCTGATACAGAACGCTCACAATGGTACTTCCAGCGCTATACAGAACATTTACCATCCGCAGGAGAAATCGTACTGTTTGATAGGTCATGGTATAACAGGGCTGGCGTTGAGCCTGTCATGGGCTTTTGTACCCAAGAAGAACATAAAGAATTTTTGCGTGAAGTTCCAAAATTTGAAACCATGATTGCAAATGCAGGCATTATCTTTTTCAAATTCTATTTTTCAGTGGGCAAAGAAGAGCAAGCAAAACGTTTTAAAGAGCGTAAGACAGACCCACTCAAACAGTTTAAACTCTCTCCAGTGGATGAAAAATCGCAAGAACTGTGGGATCAATATACGGTTGCAAAATACTCCATGCTTTTGGCTTCAAACAATCCTAAATGCCCATGGACCATTATTCTCTCAGACGATAAGAAAAAAGCAAGGATTAACACCATTAGACATATCTTGCAAAATGTTGATTACCCCGATAAAATCAAGAAAAAGCACCTAATGAGCGATAGTAACATTGTGCGTTCAGGGAAACAAGAGATAGAAATTATGGAAAAAAGCTTACCGAGCGAAAACCTTTCTCATTTGAATGGATAAACTTTACATGTAAAAAGGTTTGAGCTATCGTAAGTGTTTAATGAGGAGTTTAATGTAGTCTGTATCAAGCTTATTTTTAGACTCCTCTTGAATTAAGGATAAAGCATTGTAGGTACTGTAAGCCCCTCTGTAAGGTTTTATTGTAATCAAGGCATCAAATATATCGCAAATAGCAATAATTTTTGCAAATGAACTGATACGAGAACCATCAATTCCACGAGGATAACCACTTCCATCTAACCTCTCATGATGCTCTTTAATGGCATTAATGACAATTCTATCTTTTAAGCCACTCCGTTTCACCAATGTTACACTAGCGTCAACATGTGTCTGAATCTTTTTAATTTCACTCTCACTTAAAAAATCAGGTTTATTCAACAATTCATCATCCAATTCACATTTGCCAATATCATGTAAAATTGCACCTAATACCAATTTCTTCTGATCCGTCATATCAATGCCCATCTGGATTCCAATAATCGAAGCAAAAAAAGCAACTTTGACACAATGCGCTGATAAGGAATCTTTTTCATCTAAAAAATCATTGAATTTAGAAAGCGTAACACGTTCTTGATTGACGACAAACACCAACTCTTCAGCTAATATATCAATCGCTTCAATAGGAATATATTTTTCTTCTTTATCCTTGAGCCAAGCATCAAAAAGAGATTTAGAATGCGTATATATTAGTTTCAATTTTTCAGTGATCGCTTTAGTGCTCAATACGAGCTTATGAATATCGATACAATTTTTGACCGCCTCTTCAAAGCTATAAAGAGTATCTTCTTCTGATAAATCACCTATCTTACGCAAACTTTCATCATGATACAACTTGTACTTTGTATAACTTTTATTTTCCACATAAATTTGCAAATTAGGTTTAATAAGCTTTTTGTATATCTCTTCGTTTAATAATGTACCACTTTCGATTAAAATGACAAAGCCATTAAACCGCTGAATGTAGCAATCAAAATCCAAGACCGTTCCACGTCTAAAAGCACTATTGTCTATCGGAGTAAATCCATGATTTAAAAATATTTTAACCACTTTGCTCATAACACGATACCTTAACCATTCAATATTCAGTACACTTATTTTTTTTGATGGCAGATATTATATCATGCGAAAATGAAATAAATAGGATTATTTGTTTTTAGAGGAAAATAAAAGGACAAGAGCTTCTCCTAGCCGTATTTACGTATATATAAATACGGCTAAGATAGTGAAAAAAGAAGTTATTATTCTACTTCAGCGTCAATAACATCGTCATCTTTTTTAGCTTTTGGTTTTTCACCACCAGCGGCACCGCCTGCTTCACCTTGGTCTTTTTTGTACATTGCTTCTGCCAATTTATGGCTCGCTTCACTTAAAGATTTTACTTTGGCATCAATTTGCTCTTTTGTTGCACTATCATTGGCAAGAACTTCTTTAAGGGCTTTAAGTTCTGCTTCGATTTTTGTTTTTTCTTCAGCACTGATTGCATCACCCATTTCACCCAAAGATTTCTCTGTTTGATGAGCTAGGGCATCCGCTTGATTTCTTGCTTCAACAGCCTCTTTACGTTTTTTGTCTTCTTCTTTATGAAGCTCAGCATCTTTCACCATTTTCTCGATCTCAGCGTCATCCAGTCCTGAACTACCAGAGATTTTAATCTCTTGAACTTTACCCGTTGCTTTATCTTTTGCAGAAACGGTTAAGATACCATTTGCATCGATATCAAATGCAACTTCAATTTGGGGTACACCACGAGGTGCTGGTGGAATACTCTCAAGGTTGAACTGACCGAGTGATTTGTTATCTCTAGCAAATTCACGTTCGCCTTGAAGCGCATGAATAGTAACGGCTGGTTGGTTATCTTCCGCTGTTGAAAAAACTTGAGATTTTTTAACAGGAATCGTTGTGCCTTTTTCGATGAGTTTCGTCATAACGCCACCCAAAGTTTCAATACCAAGACTCAATGGAGTTACATCAAGAAGCAA
>JAVHRG010000054.1:0-1456 GCA_036171535.1 Sulfurospirillum sp.
GCATAGTATGCTTGGATGGCAGAGAGAAATACGGTTTGAATCGTATCATTTTCTGAAAAAAGCGCTACATCGAGCAGTGATTTCGCATTGTCATAGGTTGCATCTCTTTTACCAAAGTCATAGAGCAGATAGGAAAGTGTTACGCCAACATTTTCTTGATTACCCGTTTGGGCTTCACTGCTTTCAGCCCTGAGAATGGAACCTGTTGCGCTGAGTGTTGGTAAATACGCCGAGCGACTCACTCCCACTTGTGCGGCTTGGTAGAGCGATGTTTGCCATGCTATTTTGGTTTGTGGATTGTTGCACAACGCACTCATCACCACATCCGATAAACCTAATGTTTTTCGTACATCGACGGTTGCACACGATGCTAATTTAGCTTGCTGACTTGGAATGAGTGCATGGGTATTCAATGGATCAAATTCCTCCGCACCAAGCACACTCATGATTCCAAAAACCATACACCCTATAAACCTCAAACGCATTGGTATCCTTACGTAATGGACTCTTTATTCTCTTTTATTCCGTTAATATTAGCATGAATTTGCTAACACTTCTTTACATGTAATGCTTTCGTTTTCGTTTGGTTGTATACTTAGGTCATAGAAATGATTTTGCAAGGAGTTCCTATGTCTTCGTCATTCTCTTTGGTATCCATATCACTTCCCACCCCTTTTGCTAAACATGAGATAGAAACACTGCTGGATTGCTCATTAAAAAAAGGAATCGAAAAAGCCTTTTACTGGCAATATCGCGAAACATTCTTAGTCTATACCCAATTCAATGTTCTCACCTTTATTAACTGGGAAAAAGAGGCCATCTATAAAGCGCTTACCAAACTGGGGTTAAAACACGCAGACACGTTTGAACAGCACACTATTTTCCAAGACTATCCGATTCTCATAGAACCTGATTTAGACGTTACATGTAAAGTGAGTAATGAACAAATCATCCTCAAAGAACCTCTCTCGCTTTACCTTATCATCATTGCGCTTGTTGTCTCACAAAGTGTCGGGCTGGAAAAGTATGAGCAAGACCTTAATATCCATTTTGATAAGAGCCAACAACTGCTCGATCTCACCCAAAGTTACGCACTGCTCAAACGTTCCAAACTCATTGAATTTGCACGAACATTAATGAATATTCAGCATGGCATGGTAAGCGATCTTTTGTTGTTGGATAAACCCAATATTTTATGGGATAACGAAGAAGCTGAAATGCTTTACAACAGGCTTTCATCAACACTTGAACTCAAAGATCGCTTTGAGATTGTGGAGCATAAACTCACCCATCTCAAAGAGGACATTAGTATGTCGCTCGATCTTTTTAACCAAAAACACAGTGAATTTTTAGAGTGGATTATTATAGGACTGATCGGTTTTGAAATCGTGATGGGGCTGATCGAATTTTTTAAACATTAGGACTCAGCCACCAATCTTTTGACGATCTTTCGCAC
>JAVHRG010000054.1:1556-5484 GCA_036171535.1 Sulfurospirillum sp.
AATCAAACTTTTTCTCCTAAAATACGCACTTCGCGTTGCAGATAAGGAATACTGATGTTGTTTACATGTAAAGTGTTATAGAGGGCAAGATTCACTTCAAATTGTGTCTTAAAATAGCTCTTGGTCGGAACCCAATAGCGAAGCCCCAGTTCAATGGAGCTGTCTGCAAACTTTGCAATACCCACCACAGGTTTATGCGTGTTGCTGACCTCTTTCAATCCAGACAATACTTCCTTAATCAGAGCTATGACTTTAGCAGGATCTTCCTCATACGCCACACCCATACTTGACTCCACAATGCGAAACTCAAAGGAGTTAACCAACACATCACCGATCATCTTTTTATTGGGAATCGTGATGAGCTCTTCATCTTCATTACGAAGCATGGTATAGGAGAGTTTAATCTCTTCTACAATGCCATAAAAGCTACCAATTAAGAGCGTGTCACCCACTTTAAACGGACGAGAGATAATGAGTAGAATTCCTGCAGCATAGTTCGAAACGCTACCTTGCAGTGCCAAACCAGCGGTCAAAGAAACCGCGCCAATAGCAGCGACAAAAGGAGCGATGGAGATGCCTACTTTCCCAAGTGCAATGATGATCATCGCGGCAAAAATAAGCACTTTAACCACGCTGGCAATAAACTTTGAGAGTGTCATGTCAAAATGATGTCGCTCAAAGAAACGCATCAAAAGGGCATAGGCATACTTTGCAGCAAACCACCCGATGATGACGATGATCAGCGCCCCAATCAGTTGAAAACTGTAGTTAGTCAAAAACTCAATGGCAATGTTGTAAAACTTCTGAAGGGTTTGCAGTTCTTTGTCCATCTGTATAACCTTTGAGATTAAGTGAAAATATTATAGCACAGGATAGAGTTGGAAACTAAATAGTGTATAATTAGTCTTCTATTTAGAAATAAAATAATTATTTTTGTATCAATGAACGAGGGACAAAGTCTTATGAAAGTTTCAAATTTTAAGTTTGAAGATTTTTCATCGCTGAAGAAACATATTGAACATGAGGCTTTTGAAAATGAAAAGTCCCTTTTAGTTCAGTTTTTTGATGGACGCAATAATGAACAACTTTTTAGCGATCTTGCTTCCACGCTCTCCTCTTTACTTCCTCACGCAACGATCTTAGGGGTTACCACTGCAGGGGAAATCCTCGATGCAAAAATGCTTGAAAACTCTGTCACGCTCTCTTTTTGTGCGTTTGCACACACACATCTCATACCACTTTATACACCCGATTGCCATTTTAATGCAGGCGTTGCCATCGTTCAACATCTGAGTCAAAACGTTAAAGCGGTCATCTTTTTTAGTGAAGGCTTACAGGGTAAACCTGAAGAGTTTTTAAGTGGGGTTAACTCCGTACGTCAAGACTTGACGATTGCAGGTGGTGCTGCAGCAGATTATGGAAGATTTGCCAGAACGTTAATTGCTTTAAATGGTGCCGTGTACGCTCATGGTGTCGTTGGTGTGGCATTTGACAATCTCTCGTTAAAAATTCTCAATCATTGGAAACTAAACTGGAATCCCATCGGCAAACCGATGGTGGTTACAAAAGTGGTCAACAATACAATCTTTGAGCTGGATGAAAAACCTATCTTTGAAGTTATTCGCCACTATTTCGGTGATGATGTTGTTGCAAATCTCCCTTCCAGTATCGTGAAATTTCCACTGATCAAAACAGAAAAAGGTGTTTATATTGCCAGAGCACCTATTGCTGTTATGGGCAATGCCCTTGTTTTTGGAGGCAATTTTAATACAGGCGATGAAGTTTGTTTTGGTATCGCCAATATTGATGAGATCGTGGAAAATAATGATGCAAGGCTTCTTCTCAAACCCGAAGTTGTCTGGATCTATTCGTGCATGGGACGTAAAGCATTTGCAGGTGAAATTCTTGAAAGTGAATTCAACACCTACAATGTCTTAGGCACAACCTGCGGCTTTTTTAGTTATGGAGAATTTTTTAAAACACCTCACTCAACACAGATGATGAATCTCACCACCACTGTTTTTGCCTTAAGTGAACAAGAAGAACTCGAAACATTGCCACAACCGAGTAGAAAACAGTTGGATGCAAAACATGAAAATATTGCTGTTATGTCTAGACTGACGAATGCTGTCGTCGATGAGCTAGAACACACTATTAAGACACTTGATGCTTATAAATTAGCACTTGATGCCAACTCTATCGTTTCTAAAACCAATATACAAGGTATCATAACCTATGTCAATGACCTCTTCGTCGCAATTTCTGGCTACTCACGAGAGGAACTTATCGGCAAATCGCATAACATCATTCGTCATCCTGATATGCCCAATGCAATCTTTAAAGATTTGTGGTCAACGATCAAACAAGGTAAAGTGTGGAAAGGGCTCATCGTCAATAAATCCAAATCGGGAGAGCCTTACTATGTCGATACCACGATTATTCCCCTTTTTGATGAAAACAAGCAGATCGTCGAGTATATCTCCACGCGCAATGACTTAACAAAAATCATCAAGCAACAAAAGCAAATTCGAGAACAAACGACCGATAATTTAACCAACCTTCCCAACAGAGTAAAGTTTTTTGAAGATATTGCGGTATCCAAAAATCCGATTATCGCTCTGATTAACATTGATAATTTTGGTGAAATAAACCGCTTCTACGGGTTTGAAAGTGGCAATACACTCCTTCAAGAATTTTCCGCTCTTTTTCTTGAGATGTTAAACCTCACGCCTTATTCGCTTTATAAACTTGAAGCAGACAACTTTATCATTTTTGGAGAGGGGGAAGATAATGAGACATTTTGTACTACCATGGAAAAATTCATTAACCAAATCCATACCCATCAATTTTTAGCAGATATGCAAGGGATTACCGCGCGCATTAGCGTGGGAATTGCGGCTGAAAAAACACAAATTCTCTCACATGCCGAAGAAGCCCTTAAACAAGCACGTTTACGCAATCTAGACTGGATGCTCTCAAGCAAAAAAGAAGAAGCCATTCATCTGCAAAACTTTCAAATGCTCAATACGCTTAAAAGTGCCATTGAGCAAGGCAGAATAGTTCCCTACTACCAAGCGCTTGTTCATCTCAAAAGCAACAAAATAACCAAATATGAAAGCTTAATACGCCTGATTGATGAAAACGGCAAGGTCTATACGCCCTACTTCTTTTTGGAAGTTGCAAAAAAATCGAAGTATTACTTAGCACTCACACGCATTATGATTGAAAAAACACTTTTGGATTTTTCCCATCGAGAAGAGAACGTAGCGATCAATCTTTCGGTGGAAGATATCGAAGATGCAGAGACCGTTTTATTCATCAAAAATGCGATTAAAAATTTTGTAGAGCCTTCACGCATCACCTTTGAATTAACCGAAACCGAAGCCATTAAAGACTATCTCACCATTATCTCTTTTATCGCATCAGTGAAAGCGTTGGGTGTTAAAATCGCCATTGATGATTTTGGAAGCGGTTACTCAAACTTTGCCTATCTCGCGCAATTTAATGCCAATATTTTAAAAATCGATGGCACTATTATCCAAAAAATAACAACCGATTCTAACGCGTTTCAAATTGCCGCGGCGATTAATGACTTTGCAAAACGACTGGGATTGCAAACCGTTGCAGAGTTTGTCTTTGATGAAGCAACCAACGATGTTGTTAAAGATCTCAACATTGACTTTGCACAAGGCTACTTTCACGCAGAACCCTTGCCGATCGAAAAATTGCCGTAACGTTTTACATGTAAAGCATTACAATCTATTTTTTGATGGAATACACTCTCTCTTTTGTCCCTGCATAAAAAACAACAATTTCCACCGCTTCATCACCCTCATTGACGCCATAATGCCATCGATCCACCACCTCAATCAGCGCATCACCCGCTTTAAGCTGTAACGTTTTGTTCTCATCCGTCACCACTTTGAGT
>JAVHRG010000055.1:0-5475 GCA_036171535.1 Sulfurospirillum sp.
TACAACTGGATAAAAAAGAGCGTGGTTTTGCCTTTGATTCGGATGTTTTAGATATGCGTATGAATCCAAAACAAGAACTCAGTGCCTATGAAGTAGTTAATCACTATTCTAAAGAAGAGTTAGAATTTATTTTTCGTGAATATGGCGAAATTCACGAATATAAAAAGATGGCTCATGTGATCTGTGATGCTAGAGCCAAAATGCCTATAACAAGTGCTAAAGAACTTTCAAAATTGGCTGAAAAAGTAGGGGGGAAAAAGAGTATTCATCCTTCCACGCTTCTGTTTCAAGCCATTCGCATTGAAGTCAACAATGAATTAGGTGTATTGAGTGAGCTTTTAGAAAGTATCAAAAATGCTGATTTTGAACAGTGTGTTGTGGGAATTATTTCGTTTCATTCTCTTGAAGATCGCATTGTGAAACAGACATTCAAACTGTGGAGCCAAAACTGTATCTGTTTGCCTTCCGTGATGCGCTGCACGTGTGGCAATAATCACAGCATGGGGAAACTTATCAGTAAAAAGCCGATTGAAGCGACGGCACCAGAAATTAAAAAGAACCCACGAAGTAGAAGTGCAAAACTGAGAGTATTTGAGATAAAGAAGGCGTAATGAACGATAAAAGCGAACTATTAGAGCAGTATGATGCGGAACAAAAAATTGAGAAAAATCTCGATTTTCGTTTTTTATTGCTCGTCTATATGGTGATGTTTGTTGCCTTTTTGATTGTTTTACCCAAAATTTACATCAAAAATCAGATCTACTACATGAGTCGTGACATCAATAAGCTTTATGGTGAATACTCAATTCTCAAAGAAGAGAACCGCGTTTTAAAACAAAATTTGGAAAATATTCGCTTCAAAAATCAGATATTAGACACAATTTATATCGATTAATCTTTTTACATGTAATCCTTCATTAGGAGTTGTTATGCCTCAAGAGATACTATTGTTAGCCATTTTTATTACGTTTAGTGTTGCTATGCTTGTGTTTGGATTGTGGATTAGAGCTGTTTTGAAAGATAAGGCATATGCGCTTGCAGAGATGAAATTCAAAAATGAGCAATTAGGTGTAGAAAATCTAGCACTCAACATGAAAAGTGCAACCCTTCAAGCAGAGCTTCAAGCGCAAAAAGAGAGCCATCAGAAGCTCAAACTTGATTTTGAAGAGCAGGGAAAAAAGCTTGAACTAAGGCTTAATGCCATTATGGAAGAACATCTAGAAAAAAAGCTTCAAAAATTGGATGATACTTCGATCAAATCGCTTGAGACACTGCTTAAACCTTTTAAAGAAAACTTAGAGCATTTCAAAAAAAGTGTTGAAAATTCACAAGAATCTAGCATTAAAAAATTTGCAGAACTCTCCAAAGAGATTGAACTGGTGGCACGTGCGGGGATGAACATCTCCAAAGAGGCTGAAAATCTTACCAAAGCGCTCAAAGGCAAAAAACAGAGCCAAGGCAGTTGGGGTGAGATGATTTTGGAGAGTGTTTTGGAATATTCTGGGTTGGTGAAAGGCGTTCATTACGAAACCCAAGAGAGTTACAAAGATGAAGAAGGACGCACCAAACGTCCCGATGTTGTGATTAAACTTCCGCAAGAGCGCACCATCATCATTGACTCTAAAGTCTCACTCAACAGCTATGATGAATTTGTTAGGGCTGAAAGTGATGAAGAAAAGCACATCGCTTCCAAAGCGCTTATGCAAGCTTTTCGTGATCATATTGATACGTTAGATAGTAAAGACTACGCACACTACAAACAAGGAACACTCCAGTATGTCTTTATGTTTGTGCCGATTGAAGGGGCATTTTCGGTTGCGATCAACGAAGATCCAAAACTTTATGAATACGCGCTTCGTAAGCACATTGCCATCGTAAACCCATCAACGTTGACTGTTTCTTTGCGTACGATCTATCTTTATTGGCAAAGTGAGCAGTCAAGTACGCTTGCATCCAAGCTGTTTGACGAAGCAGGTAAGATGTATGACAAAATGGTTGGTTTTTCAGAGAGTTTTAAAAAAGTGGGTACCCAACTTCAAACCCTCAATAACAGCTATGACAACGCTCAAAAACAGTTGACCGAAGGGTCAGGTAATATCTTAGGGCGTGTGGAGAATTTGAAGCGTTTAGGCGCCAAAGCAACTAAAAATCTTAAAGATGCAAAACTGGAATACCAAGATTTTAATACCGACATTGAACCGATTGAACTTTTAGAGGAAAAAATAGAGGAATAATTTTAGAAATAGCGTTGGTAGTTGTCTCAAATCGTGTTACAATTCTTTGGCCCCATAGTATTTTTTCCCTGCCTTTCGCCAAGTAAGGAGCATCACTATGAAAAAGATGAAACGTTATACATTCACATTTAGTATTATTACCCTTATTTTAGGGCTTGCAAGTTTTCTCTCTGTCTGTCTTATCACTCACGATTATGTCCAAAGTTCTAAAAATTCTTACAGTATGATTCAAAAACGCAATGCAGAAGTACGTAAAAATATCATTGAAACCATCAAAGTCTCTCTACAAAAAACCTCTGATCATCTTAAAGTATTAGTGCATAGTCAACAAAGTGATGATATTTTTGCCTCAAGAGAGATTTTTACGCGGATGATGTGGGAAATGTTACTTTCAGATGAGAAAATTGCGAGCATTTACATTGCCGATCAACTGGGAAATTTCTTTCAAGCCAGACGCACTCCTGAGTTTGCAATGCGTACGATTGATGTGCGTGAAAAACTTGGTCACGATGAATGGGCGTATAAAAATACTCAGTTTGAGACTACACGCGTTGAATACAACGCATTATCGTATGATCCACGTGAACGTACTTGGTTTAAAGAAGCAATTTCTCATGACAATTATTATTGGTCAGAGCCTTATGCCTTTGCTTCAACCAATGAAGTAGGCATTACGGTTTCATATCCTTTTATGAGCCAATCAGGTGAAAAAGTGAAAGTTGCTGGAATTGATTTTACCATTGCTTCGATCACCAAATTGCTTCAAGAGCAGAGTATTGTTATTGATGGTCCTATTGTGATTGTCAATTCTTATGGTAACGTGATTGCCAGTTCTTTAGCAACGAAAGAGTTCAATATTAAAGTTGATCAACTCCCTCAAGAGATAAAAACAGCGTATGAACAATTTTTAAATGGAGCAAAACGTGGTAGAGTCCAGAATGAGGATAATGAAAACTATTTGTTTGCTTTTTCAGAATTTCCCGCCGACTTTGGAAAAAAATGGTACATTGGAACGTTTTTAGAAGAGAAAAAAGTGACTCAAGAAATTGATGCAATCATGATTCAAAATATTATAATTTCACTTTGTATTATGCTTTGTATTATTGTTGTGACATGGATTTTTATAAGACGTATTATCATTGCACCTGTGGATTTACTCAAAAAGATGAGTGACAGGGTGGCTGAGAAACAGTATGACACAGTTCATTATATTACCACACGAATCAAAGAATTTTATGCCCTCAGCCATTCAATGGTTGTGATGGCACATGCAATTAAAACATATGAAAATGCACAAGAAAATCTGATGGAGTCGTTCATAAAACTGATTGCTGGTGCAATCGATGATAAATCACCTTATACTGGTGGACATTGTGAGCGCGTTCCAGAACTTGCTTCCATGTTAGCGACAGAGGCGAATAATAGTCATCAAGGTATTTTTAAAAAATTTAATTTTAAAGACGAAAATGCATGGCGAGAGTTTCGTATAGCAGCTCTTTTACACGACTGTGGAAAAGTGACGACGCCTGAGTATGTGGTCGATAAAGCAACCAAACTTGAGACGATTCACAACCGTATTCATGAAATTCGTACACGTTTTGAAGTACTGCTTAGAGATGCACATATTGTCTACTTAGAGGGGCTTTTAGAAGGCAAAGAAGGTCAAGAACTGTTGATGAAAAGGCGTATGGAAGCGGAAGCAAAACTCTTTGATGATTTTGCCTTTTTAGCGGAATGCAACATCGGTGGTGAGTTTATGGATGTCCAAAAAATTGAGTGACTCAAACAGATTGCTTCGGTGACGTGGATGCGCCATTTTGATGATAGATTGGGTATGAGTGAAGCTGAAAAAAAACGGTTACTGGAAATTCCTCTTAAACCATTGCCTTGTGTTGAAACACTCTTACAAGACAAACCAGAGCAACTTATTATCAGAGCCCAAGAAGTCGACACTAAGGTGTATACTCGCCTTGGTATTAAGATATCAATACCGAAGTATTACAATAATTTAGGGGAGCTTTACAATCTTAGCATTGAAAGAGGAACGTTGAATGATGAAGAGCGCTATAAGATCAACGAGCACATTATCATGAGTATTCGAATGCTCTCAGAACTTCCTTTTATGGACAATCTCAAACATGTTCCTGAGTATGCTTGCGCACACCATGAAACGATGAAAGGAACGGGCTATCCTAGAGGGCTTACCAAAGAGCAAATCTCCTTGCCAGCTCGCATTATCGCTATTGCCGATATTTTTGAAGCGTTAACGGCCAATGATCGACCATACAAAAAAGCAAAAACGATCTCTGAAGCAATTAAAATTCTCAGTATGCTCAAAATGGATGAGCACATTGATGGTGATCTGTTTGAGCTTTTTTTACGTAGTGGCGTTTACTTGCAGTATGCGAAAAGGTATCTTAAACCTGAACAAATTGATGAAGTCGATATAACGCAATACCTCTCATCGTAAGCCTTTACATGTAAAGATGTTTCTACCTTTTTTGTTTCATCTTGACACAAGTAACTAAGCGTTAGAATGTCACAAAAAGATAGGAGACAAAAAATGTCCGAAAAACATTTTGAGCTTGATATCAAGGGTATGACGTGTGCCGCATGTTCGGCGCGCATTGAGCGTGTGCTTGGTAAGCTTGAAGGTGTCAATGCCAATGTCAACTTAGCGACAGAAAAAGCTTTTATTAGCTCTTCCAATCCCAAAATTAATCTTCCCGAAATCATCCAAAGCATCGAAAAAACAGGTTTTGGAGCGACTGAATCTTCCAAAGTCGATCAAGATCAAAAAAGTCTGGATAAAGAACACGATTACCAAAAACTTTTGCGAGAATTTACGCTTTCGGCATTTTTAACGCTTCCCTTTGTCGTCGAAATGATAGGAATGCTTTTTAACATACACGTGCATCTTCCCTCTATACTTCAATTAGGACTCGCAACCATCGTACAGTTTTATTGCG
This sequence comes from Sulfurospirillum sp., assembly GCA_036171535.1. Classification (GTDB taxonomy): domain Bacteria; phylum Campylobacterota; class Campylobacteria; order Campylobacterales; family Sulfurospirillaceae; genus Sulfurospirillum. The sequence goes on from JAVHRG010000055.1 coordinate 5,204, forward strand.
GGCGAAAGTTTTACGTAGGAGCGTACAAAAGCCTTAAAAGTGGTAGTGCCAATATGGACGTTCTTGTCGTTTTAGGTACAAGTGCTGCATACTTTTTAAGTCTTTGTGTCATGATTTTTAACTTACCACTTCACCTTTACTTTGAAGCCTCTGTTTCGGTCATAACGTTGGTACTTTTAGGCAAACTTTTGGAAGTAAGGGCGAAAGCCAAAACAGGGTTTGCTATATCAAAATTGCTTCATTTACAGCCTAAAAAAGCGTTTGTGGAACGA
>JAVHRG010000056.1:0-5459 GCA_036171535.1 Sulfurospirillum sp.
GAACTCTTTAACTTTTTGTTGCACTAAAGGAACACGTGTTGATCCACCGACCATAACAATCTCTTTAATTTCAGCTTTTTTCAAATCAGAGTCATTAACAACTTCTTTGATTTTTTTGATGGTAAGAGCCACTAAATCTTCAATCATAGACTCAAATTTTGCACGAGTGAGTTTTTTAACCAAGTGTTTAGGACCTGTTGCATCTGCTGTAATAAATGGCAAGTTAATCTCTGTCTCATTCGAAGAAGAGAGCTCTTTTTTAGCATTTTCAGCTGCTTCTTTAAGACGTTGAAGTGCCATAACATCGGATTTAAGATCAATGCCATTATCATTTTTAAATTCAGCCACCAACCAGTCAATCAGTCTGTTATCGAAATCATCACCACCCAAGAATGCATCACCACCGGTTGCTAAAACTTCAACAACATTATCGCCTGTTTCTAGAACGGTAACGTCAAATGTTCCACCACCCAAGTCATAAACAACAATTTTTTCAGCTTCTTTTTTATCCAAGCCATAAGAAAGTGCCGCAGCGGTTGGCTCGTTGATAATACGAAGAACGTTTAAGCCTGCAATCGTACCAGCCTCTTTCGTCGCTTTTCTTTGGCTATCGTTAAAGTATGCTGGAACGGTAATAACTGCGTCCGTGACCTCTTCACCAAGGTAGGCTTCTGCATCTTCTTTAAGTTTCATCAACACTTTTGCACTGATCTCTTGTGGTGTATAAACTTTACCATCAATTTCAATAGCACATGCGCCATTTCTATCAACAACAGTGTAAGGAAGACGTTTTTTTGCTTCAGTTGCTTTGTCTTCATTACTCATTAGACCCATGATTCTCTTAATAGAGTAGATAGTCCTTTTTGGATTGGTGACCGCTTGACGTTTTGCTGTATCACCGACAAGAACCTCTTCTTTATCCGTAAAGGCAACGACGGAAGGCGTTGTATTTTTACCCTCTTTATTTGGGATAACTTTGCTCTCGCCGCGCTCGTATACAGAGACACATGAGTTTGTAGTTCCTAGATCAATACCAATTACTTTTCCCATTTTTTATCCTTTGAATTTATTTTACGATACTCACCATTGCTGGTCTTAAAATACGATCTTTAATCTTGTAGCCCTTTTGGAAAACCTGTAAAATCTCGCCACTATTTTTTTCTTCACTCTCTAATTGCATGACTGCTTCATGGAAATTTGGATCAAACGTTCCATCAATGGCAACCAATTCAACACCATGTTTTTCGAATGCTTTTCGAAATTGATCAATGGTAAGCCCTAAGCCTTCTTTGACTTTTTCTAAAAGCTCGCCACTCTCAATCTCCGTATTGCTTCCTGCTAAAATTGCCATTTCTAAAGAGTCAATGACGGGTAAAAGATCACGCGCAAAGACTTCGTGCGCATACGAAATGGCCTGCATCTTCTCTTTTTCCAAACGTCGTTTCATATTGTCGAAATCAGCGTTAGCTCGTAAATACCGATCTTCAAGTTCAGCCACTTTGGATTGGAGCTCTTCAAGTTCGCTTTTTTGCTCGCACTCACACGCTAGCTCTTCATCATTTTCTGAACACTCAGGAACTATCTCTGCGGAAACATCAGAAACACTCTGTTCCTCTTTTAGTTTTTCATCCACGTTTTACTCCTTAACTTGATTAAAGAAATCTTCGAAATCACTCTCAATGCGACCAAAGCAGAAAAAATCTACGGTTGAGTCTTCATCTTTGAGTTGTGCTTTTTGTTTGATTGCCATGCATCCTTGAGGAACAAAACCATCAAAATAGAGTCCATCGGTAATAGATTCTACAAAATGAAGCGTTTGAAATCTTTGGATAAACGCTTCATTTTGGAGCTCTTGTGCAATAGAATACATCTCCTTCTCCCCTTCACGTAAAATGGGTGCTTGGGAAAAAATGGCAGAGAGTTTTTCATGCAACTCATACAAGCCAACTTGCGCTGAAATGTCTTTGAGCTCACGCATTTGACAACCAACGAGTCGTTGTAAAAACTGCTCCACTTTAGCATTATGTTTTAAAACAACTTCATGCTCATCAAAAACCAAGATCAAAAAACGATTCTGCACCGTTACCAACTCTTTAAAAGGAGAGTTAGCCGTTTTCTCGACAATACAAAAGAGGTTATGCTCATGAGAAGAGCGTTTAATTTTATCAATATTTTTAATTTCTAAAGGATGTGTTGGGTCGAGTTTTTCTTGCCAATATCCCATTAAAGCGCGGTGTGTTGGAACACGTCCACCGCTTACATGTAATTGCTCTAAAGAACCCACATCGGAGAGTTTTTTAAAATAAATGCGTATGGTCGAAGGAGAGATACCTAATGTCATCTTCATCTGTAATTCTAAAGACCCTATAGGCATTCTTGATTTAAGATAGGTTTGAATAATAGCATCTAAAATCAACTCTTGCTTCGAAGTTTTTTTCATTTTTTAGCACTCTTCATGTTTAATTGCTTAGGAAATTATACAACATTGAGTGTATTGTTGTCAAGTAGTAAAAAAAAGAGAACAAGCATAGCTTTACATGTAAAGAGCAAAGGACTTAAAAAAGGCATAGTTATATTTGATGAGGAGAAGGTATAGAGAAGTAAAAATTAACGAATAGGGTGTTTGAGGCGTTTTTTATTGCGCATTAACAGAAGTTTGATGAAATGTTTGATTTCGCCTTTACTCTCTTTAAGCTTGGAAAAAAAAGTTTCTTTTTCCGTAATGGTGGCAAAGATGTCATTTAAAGCTTTTCTTTCATTTTGGGATAACGTACTCACTTTTCATCCTTTAGTTCATGTGCTATGCGTTGAATTAAACGCAAGGCATCGCCCTCTTCCAGTTCACCAAGCATTTTAAAAATAGCTGATGCTGCTTGAGGTTGTGAATTACCAAGTTTCCAGTCTTGATACGTTCGCATCGATACACCTAATTTATCTGCCATCTCACGCTGAGAAATCTTCTTGCCTAAAAATTTAGACTCAACAGCATTATGAAGGAGATTAAAAATATCGTTTGTTTTCATGTATAGGATTCTAGCTAAGGCTGGTTTAATTATACATAAATACGATTATTTTATAAGTTATTATAGCTAAAAAATAACAATTTACTACATTTTTACTACTATATTTAGGTATAAAATACTTTTATTTAAGTATTTTACTCATTTAATGTTTATTTTTATACGGTTTTACGTATAAAAATAATAATATTAAAAGAGGATAAAATAATGTTAAAATTTATATATTGAGAAGTTAGGAGATGAAATTATTTACATGTAAAAAGTAAAAGGAATAAAAATGGGGGAAAAGAAGGAAGCCTGTAGGATGAAAATTCCATCCTACAGATAAAAAAGCACTGACTATTTTTTATTATCTCTAATAGAAAGCTCTTTAATGATTTTGCTGTAAGTAACAAAATCTTGACGTTTAAGATATTTCATCAATCGTTTACGTTGACCAACGAGTTTAAGAAGTCCCAATCTTGAAGAGTGATCTTTCTTATTTGTTTGAAGATGTTCTGTTAAATCAACAATTCTTTTAGAAAGAAGCGCGATTTGTACCTCTGGAGAACCTGTGTCTCCCTCTTTTCTGCCAAACTGACTAACAATTGCTTGTTTTTCCGCCGAACCTAAAGCCATAATGACCTCCTGATTGGTATTTGATTTTTTGCTCTTAAACAAAAGCTTGAAATTGTAGCTAAAAAAATAAAAATTGTCTATGGGCTCTTCTCACTATTCTTTTGTCTTTAAAAAAAGCCTCTTAAAACAACTTCAAGTCCACCAAGTCTTTAGGAGTTATCTTCCTAATTAAAGCTAAATATAACGTTTATTTAGTACAATATTTATCTTATTTAACCTATCAATACGTTCGAGGGAAAACTATGTTATTAACTAAAGCGAGTGAGTATGCACTGCTATCATTGATTATTATTTCTCAAAAAAATAGCCCACAAGATGTTGATACCCTCTCCAATCAACTCGGTATTTCTAAAAGTTTTTTGGCAAAAATCCTTCAAGCATTGGCAAAAGAGAATATCCTAAGCTCGTTTAAAGGCGCACATGGCGGTTTTATGCTCGCGCGAAAGCCTGAAGATGTCACCTTAAAAGCCATTGTTGAATGCGCTGAAAAAAAGCAAACAATGGTTTTTGAATGCTCACCTTCGACACAAAAATGCCCCGGAGGAAAAGGTGACTTTTGCCGCGTTTGGCCTATCTTAAATAAGCTTCAAACGAAAATTGATCTATTTTTGGATAATATGACACTTAAAGATATTATTGAAATTTAAGGGTGTTGATTGGCTAAAAATCAAAATGCGCTCTTTGCTAGGGTTATACCTTACTTAGAGCCACTTGTCAAAGCAAAAGATCTTACAATTGTTGTTTTTATCGTCTCTATTATGGCGATTATCATCGTTCCACTTCCAAGTGCTATACTCGATTTTTTCTTAGTCATTTCACTCTCTATTTCAGTTTTAATCATTCTCATTTCACTTTATATCCCAAGACCAACCGATCTTTCGACGTTTCCAACACTTATTTTGATCATCACCCTCTTTAGACTCTCTTTGAATATTGCAACCACGAGAATGATTCTTACCAACGGTCATTTAGGGCCTGATGCTGTAAGTGAAATTGTCTCTAGTTTTGGACAATTTGTTGTTGGAGGCAATTATGTCATCGGTGTTGTTGTCTTTACCATCTTGGTCTTAATTAACTTTATGGTTATTACAAAGGGTTCAACAAGGGTAGCAGAAGTTGCAGCACGTTTTACACTCGATGCGATGCCTGGTAAACAAATGGCGATTGATGCCGACCTTAATGCTGGGTTGATTGATGAAAAAACAGCGCGTAAACGCCGTGAGGATATTATTCAAGAAGCAAACTTTTATGGAGCCATGGACGGTTCAAGTAAGTTTGTTAAAGGTGACGCGGTTGCGGGTATCATCATCACTATTATTAATATCATTGGTGGTTTTTTAATTGGTTCATTTCAGCATGGACTTGATCTTGGAACGAGTGCACAGACCTATACCATTCTTACTATTGGAGATGGTCTTGTTTCTCAACTTCCAGCGCTCATTACTTCAACGGCAACAGGTATTTTAATTACCCGTGCCAATAAAGCTGACGATGTTAGCTTTTCGGATGGCGCCGTTCAACAACTATTTGGAGAGCACAAAACACTGCTTATTGTAGGCTTTATTTTGGTCTTATTTTCCCTTGTTCCAGGACTTCCAACACTTTCGCTTATGTTTGTTGGAGCGATTTTCTTGGGACTTGGATACCTTGTAAAACAAACGAATGACGGTAGTTTTTCATTCCAAAAATTCTTTGCATCCACTCCCGTTGCTATGCAAAAAGCCAAACAAGAAGCAGAAAATAAAGCACAAACGAGCGCCGCACCTAAGAAAAGTCCAGAAGAGTTGCGTAAAGAAGAAGAGACAACGCTTAATGACATCC
>JAVHRG010000057.1:0-16102 GCA_036171535.1 Sulfurospirillum sp.
GAATACTAAAAGTATTCTCTCTTTTTCAGACTATGAAAAAATCGTTAAAGACGCCCTTGCAAAAATTGGTTATGATGGAAAATCAGCCTTTACCAAAGAGCAATGCTTACATCCTGATGACGTCAAAGTTCAAGTTCTTCTCAACCAACAAAGCAGCGATATCAACCAAGGGGTTGATCAAGAAAGCGGAGAAATTGGTGCAGGCGATCAAGGTATTATGTTTGGCTTTGCCTCTTCTGAAACCGCTGATTTTATGCCAGCCGCGATTACATACGCCAGAATGTTATGCGATAAAGTTTATAATTATGCCCTTACACATAACCATAAACTTGGTGTGGATATTAAAACACAAGTGACAGTCGATTATGGAACAAAACAAAATTTTGAAGAGTGCAAACCGCAAAAAATTCATACCATCGTTGTCTCCGCACCTTCGAATGAGAGCCTTCCGATTGAAGAAGTACGTACTCTTATTAAAGGCTTAATTGACGATACAGGACTCCCAACGGAGCTTTATGATCCAAAAGATACAATTATCCACATTAACCCAACGGGCCGTTATGTGAATCACAGTTCACTTCACGATTCTGGACTTACGGGTCGTAAACTAATTGTCGATAGTTTTGGTGGATATTCTCCTATTGGTGGTGGTGCACAATCGAGCAAAGATTACACCAAAGTTGATCGTAGTGGTTTGTATGCAGCACGTTGGATTGCCAAACATATCGTAGCAGCGGGTCTTGCTAAAAAATGCTCCGTTCAACTCTCCTATGCCATTGGTGTTGCAAAACCTGTTTCGATTGCCGTTGATACATCTGGAACATATACGAGCATCAGTGATGATGAACTTTCAACTTTTGTTCTTGAAACCTTTAGCTTAACACCACGTTGGATTACCAATAAATTTGGGCTTGATAAACCAAGTAGCGATACTTTCTTGTATGCTGATGTTGCTGCACGTGGTCAAGTAGGTCAGAGCGATTATCCGTGGGAACAATTGGATAGTTTAGAACTCTTTAAAGCGCTTAAAAAATAGTTTACATGTAAAGATATTTCTCTGTAAAAGCTATCGTGGATTTCGCGTAGCTTTTACATGAGAAGTATAATTCTTAAGGGTATATAATTCCGCTTTTTCCGCTATTGGCACTATGGTAAATAATCGTTTGATATTTCTTTGCATAATAACGCAGTAAAAGATATTGTAAGGTTTGTTCTGTGGATGGTGTAAACCACGCGTTATTACTGACGACGATCATCTGCTTCGGATTACCAACAAAGAGTTTATCATTCGTTCCTTCATAACAAATAGCGCTTCTAAAGGTAATGCCATTAATGACGAAATCTTGTGGTGATTTCGCTTTTTGATAGTCTTTCGCGCCATCAAAAAAGAGTTTATTGATGATCTCAACGATAAATTCAGGAAAAGGAACCTCTTCACCAAAAGGGACAAGAATAATTTTATGAGCGATCTGCATCTCTCCTTTTTGAAAAAGATACGATGAGTTAAAAAAGCCTTGGTCTTCCTCATATGTCAAAGAGCCTGCCACAATGGCAATCTGTTCTGAATATTTTTTAAGTGATTCTATTAAACGAGGGGCTCGGTTAAGATAGAGTGGAAAAGCGCTTTCAGGTAAAATAATCAGCTCTTTGTGTTCCGCAATGGCTTTTTCAATCAAGGCGAAATTAAGATCAATAGATTTTTGTTGATACGCAGCATCCCAACGCTGTGATTGAGGAATATTCATGGTTGGCAAAGCCACATCCAGTTTTGATTCGGGTATCGTTTGCGATGAATGAAATGAAAGTGCTGCGATGAGAGGAATCACTGCAAAGCTTTTAGTCCATTTTGGAAGGGCTTTAAACAGCGTTATGGCACTTAAAAAAAGCCCAAAAGAGAGCAGTGATGTTGAAAAATAGGTATCAATCAATGTGAGTTGAAGCTTGAGCCAGTTAAAACGAAAAGGATCCACAAAACTGATACCAAAGAGGAGTGGAAGTTGTAGGTATATAGAGCTTCCAAGCCGTCCAATAAGCCAAAAAAGAAATCCATACACCAAGGCAATCCCTAGAATAATGAACGGTATCAGAAACACCAAATCATAATAAACAAAACTAAAACCAATCCAATAAAACCATAAAAGTCCTGTGAAAAAACCGCTCCAAAACCAGACAATGCGATTTTCGCCTAAAAGTAGGTAAAAGCCTGTTAGTGCAAGTAAAGAATTAAGTGTGAGGAATGTAAGTTTAAAATACGCTAGGTAGATAAAAGCACAAAGACATAAAGCAATAACAAAGGCTTTTATTATGTAAATGCGGGTAAAATATATATCTAAATTTTTTTTCATAAAGGATTTCCATGCAAGGTTCTGCTAGTTTACTCTCTTCTTTACTTCCCCTCGTTGTTCTTTTCGCAATTTTTTATTTTCTTGTGATTAGACCACAACAAAAACAGGTAAAAAAGCACAAAGAAATGCTCGATGCACTTAAAAAAGGCGACAAAGTGATTACAAGTGGTGGGTTAATCTGTGAAGTCGTGAAACCTGAAGAAGATTCTATCAAAGTTAAGCTTAATGATGAAGGCATCATTGTAAAGGTTTCAAGAGAATATATTGCAAAGAAAATCGATGACTAAAAGAAAATTTAACTATCGTTTAGTTATCTTTTTAATTGCGATTGTCTTTGGAGTAGTGATGTCAATACCTACTTTTTTGCAAAGCGAAAAAGGTGCTAAAGTTGCGCTAGGGCTTGATCTTCAAGGTGGCCTTCATATGCTTTTGGGCGTTCAAACGGAAGAAGCTATTAAATCAAAAATGAAATCTATCGCGTCAAGTATCAAATTTTTTGCGCAAGGTGGAGATATTATTATTGATGATTTTCGTCTTGATGAAGAGCAACTCTCTTTCACTCTTTTAGATAAAGATGAAGAGAAAAAAATTGATGAGATGCTTAAAACCGTTAGTGGTTTGCAAGTTTCCAAAGAAGTTCTTCATTATACACTTTCTCTGAGTGATAAAGAAAAAGAGGTTATTCGTGAATATGCCCTTTCTCAAGCAGTTGAAACGATTCGTAACCGTTTAGATCAATTTGGTTTATCGGAACCCAATGTTGCAAAACAAGGTAATGATAAAATTTTGGTGGAGATTCCTGGTATTAAAACAGCGGATGATGAGCAACGTGCCCGTGAACTGATTGCAAAAGCAGCACATTTGCAGTTAATGGCTGTGGATGAAAAACGTAAAGATCGTACCACCACGATGAGCCCAATAGAAGCTGCTCAATACGGTGATGTTATTTTACCCGATGCAAGAGGCGATACGACTCGTCATATCTTAAAAGAGATTCCAATTCTTGATGGAAGCATGTTAACGGATGCAAAAGTCTCTTTTAGTGAAATGCACCAGCCTGTGATTAATTTTACGTTGAATTCAGAGGGCGCAAAAATATTTGGTGATTTTACAGCTAGCAATATTGGCAATCGTTTGGCAATCGTCTTGGATAATAAAGTCTATTCTGACCCTGTCATTCGTGAGCGCATTGGCGGTGGTAGCGGACAGATTAGTGGAGGCTTCAGCGTTAAAGAAGCGCACGATGTTGCTATTGCCCTTCGTAGTGGTGCTTTACTAGCGCCTGTAACGCTTCTTGAAAAACGTAGTATTGGACCATCATTGGGTGCTGATAGTATTAAGGCAAGTTTATTTGCGTTGATTACAGGCTTTGTGTTAGTTTCTGGTTTTATGCTTGTTTATTACCGTATAGCAGGTATCGTTGCCAATATTGCATTGATTGTGAACCTCTTTTTATTGATTGCCATTATGGCACTTTTTGGAGCGACGTTGACACTCCCTGGTATGGCGGGTATCGTTTTAACCATTGGTATGGCGGTAGATGCAAACGTCATTATTAACGAACGTATTCGTGAGCTGTTGCGGCAAGGTATGCCTATGGCACAAGCAATTGAGCATGGGTATGAGAATGCAATGAGCGCTATTTTGGATAGTAACGTTACCTCTATTATTACTTCAGTACTTTTGTATGTGTATGGAACAGGTCCTATTAAGGGATTTGCTATTAGTACAGCTATTGGTATTAGTGTATCCATGTTAACAGCTATTTTAGGAACGCATGGTATTTATCAATTCTTTATGCCACGTATTGAAAAAAGTAATAACCATTCCTTGTGGTTTGGTATGAAGAGGGGTCACTAATGGAATTTTTTTCACAACATAAAACATATGATTTTATGAAGGTAAGTCGTTTCTTTATTGCCACGACACTTTCATTAGCACTATTCTCTATTATTTTATTTTTTGCCAAAGGATTTGAGTACGGAATTGATTTTTCAGGAGGTACGATTGTTCAACTTAAATATGAACAAAAAGCACCTATTGATAAAATCAGAGATGATCTTGCCAAAGATAAAATGTTTTCTGGTGCTCTTATCTCAGAGTTTGGCTCTCCCGAAGAGATTCAAATTCGTTTTGCTTCAACATCGGGTGGTGTCAGCGAAGATGTTGGCGATAAAGTAAGATCTATTCTGAGTGACTCTGGTAAATTTGATGTACGAAAAGTGGATATTGTAGGACCAGTCGTCGGAAGTGAGCTGAGACAAAAAGGCATTATGGCAGCCGTTTTGAGTATGCTAGGTATTATGGCTTATGTAGCAGTTCGTTTTGAATGGAGCTTTGCCGTTGCTGCCATCATTACACTGGTTCACGATGTGGCTATTACGAGTGGAGTACTTATTTTATTTCATATTGAAATGAGCCTAGATGTTCTAGCCGCTATTTTGACACTGATTGGTTATTCGATTAACGATACTATTATTATTTACGATCGTATTCGTGAAGAGCTCAAAAGCACTAAAGATCTGAATCTAATGCATGTTATTAATACGTCTGTTTCTAAAACACTTTCACGTACTATCTTAACAGTATTAACAGTATTTTTTGTTGTCTTGACACTGTATGTTTTCGGTGGCGAGATTATTCATGGATTTAGTTTTACAATGTTACTAGGTGTTATCATAGGATGTTACAGTTCTATCTTTATTTCCGCGCCTTTTTTAAAGGTACTTGGATTTAGTGTTGAAGAGTATAAGGCTAAAATTGCTGTAAAAGAAAAAAACAAGATTGAAAAAGAAAAAATGCGCTCACAGTACGAAAAAGGTACCGTTTGATTTGATGGAGAGAAGATGCTTTACAATCCTTTAGAACTTGAAAAAAAATGGCAACAAAAATGGGATCAAACCGATGCGTTTGAACCCCTTGCCGATATGAGTAAGCAAAAAAAATATATTTTAAGCATGTTCCCCTATCCTAGTGGACGTATTCACATGGGACATGTTCGTAACTATACCATAGGGGACGCCATCGCGCGTCATCACCGTAAAAATGGTTTTAATGTCTTACATCCAATCGGTTGGGATAGTTTTGGTATGCCTGCTGAGAATGCTGCCATAAAGCATGGTGTGCACCCTAAAAAATGGACCTATGAAAATATAGACTATATGCGCAAAGAGCTTGCTTCTTTGGGACTTTCTTTCTCTAAAAAAAGAGAGTTTGCCGCTAGTGATGTCCTTTACACCAAACATGAACAACGTATTTTTATTGAGATGTTCAATAAAGGATTGGTCTATCAAAAAAGCGCAACACTCAACTGGTGTAATACGTGTCAAACCGTTCTTGCTAATGAGCAAGTGGAGGAGGGGTGTTGTTGGCGATGTGATAATCCCGTAGAACAACGTCTACTTCCAGGGTATTACCTTAAAATTACACAGTATGCACAAGAACTTCTTGATGATTGTGAAAAATTGCGTGCAGGTTGGCCAAATCAAGTTTTAACGATGCAAGAAAATTGGATTGGAAGAAGTGAAGGTTTAGAATTTTCCTTTACTCTCAGTAATGCTTCTCAAGCAAAACTCAACAATCAATTTGAGAGTTATAAAGTCTTCACAACACGACCAGATACAATTTTTGGTGTGAGTTATTCAGCCTTAGCGCCTGAACATCCTATTGTAAAACATTTAATAGAACATAAGTTACTCACTGAAGATAAAATTGCACAAATCAAAAAAATGCAAAGTGTTGGAGCACGAGATCGTGCACAAGCGCCCAAAGAGGGCGTTAGCCTTGAACTTGACGTGATTCATCCATTGACGGGTAAAAATGTACCCGTTTGGGTTGCTAATTTTGTCTTGATTGAATACGGCGGTGGTGCGGTTATGGCAGTTCCTGCACACGATGAGCGCGATTTTGAGTTTGCCAAAAAATATGACTTAGCGATTATTCAAAGTATTGAAACTTCTAAATCTTTTGATGGGAGTATTGCTACAACAGAATACGGCACATTGGTGAATTCAGGTGAATTTACAGGGCTTGATTCTAAAAGTGCACAAAAAAAGATTATTGCCTCTTTTGAAGCCAAAAAAATCGGTACAAAAGTGATTAACTACAAACTTCGTGATTGGGGCATTAGTCGCCAACGTTACTGGGGTGCACCTATTCCTATGATTCACTGTCCCAAATGTGGATTGGTACCTGAAAAATTTGAAAATCTTCCCGTAGCACTTCCTGAGGATGTTGAAATCAAAGGCGAGGGTAATCCTCTTGATAAACATCCGACATGGAAGTATACAAAGTGCCCATGTTGTGGAGAAGACGCGATTCGTGAAACAGATACGATGGATACCTTTTTTCAATCTAGCTGGTATTTTTTACGCTATACCACGGATCCATCGCTTTGGAATGACGTGCCCTTTGATAAAGAGAGTGCAAATTACTGGATGAATGTCGATCAATACGTGGGTGGCATTGAGCATGCAATTTTACACCTCCTTTATTCACGCTTTTTTACCAAAGTATTGCGTGATTTGGGTTACGTCAATTGCGATGAGCCATTTGCAAACCTTTTAACCCAAGGCATGGTGCTCAAAGACGGTTCCAAAATGAGCAAGTCTAAAGGCAATACGGTTGATCCCGATGCGATTATTAAAACCTATGGCGCAGATACTGCACGCCTTTTTATTCTCTTTGCTGCACCGCCTCAAAAAGAGCTTGAGTGGAATGACAGTGCTGTTGAAGGTGCTTTCAGATTTTTAAAACGCTTTGCACAGAAGAGTGAAAATGCGCTGACATGTAAAACTATTCCAAGTATTAATCATGCTTCTTTATCAAAAGAATCCAAATATGCACGCAAGAAAGTCTATGAAGCACTTAAAAAATCCAATGAGATCTATGAGGGAAGTTATACGTTTAATACACTGATTGCCGCTTGTATGGAAGCACTCAATGCACTCAGTGAGCAAGAAGATAAAGCCGTTTGGTCGGAGGGGTATTTTATTCTCCTTAATCTTTTAGAGCCTATTGTTCCGCATCTTTGCTGGGAGTTGAGCGAGAACCTCTTTGGATGTACGAACTTAGCGCCCATTGTACTTAAAGAAGAAGTTTTTGTAGAAGATAGTATGATATTAGCCGTGACTGTTAATGGTAAAAAGCGCGCTGAAATTGAAGTTCCAACAACGATTTCAAAAGAAGAAGCATTGCATCTTGGAAAAGAGAGTGTTGCAAAATGGTTAGAAAGTACAGAGCTTCTTAAAGAGATTTATGTTCCAAATAAACTGATTAACTTGGTGGTAAAATAAAATGAAACGACTATTTCTTGTCTTCTTGATGGTAGCATTTTTAAGTGGGTGTGGTTACAAGCCAGCATCCTATTATGCAAAGCACGCATTAGGAAATAAAATATATGCGGAAGTTTCGATCTCAAGGCAAGATCCAAGAAATAGTGTTCTTATAAAAGATGCTGTCAATGAAGCAATTGTCAGTCGTTTTAGTGGAAAGTTGGTTGCTAAAGAACAAGCAGATAGCGTTTTACATGTAAAGATCGATGGCATTGGTTTTTCTCCTACCGTGTATGATAAATATGGTTATGTTGTTGCGTATAAAGCCACCGTTATCTTGGCCATAGATTATGAAGATGAAGCTAAAAAAGTCCAAAAATTAACTGCCTCCGGAGAATATGACTTTTCTATTGAATCCAACAGTGTTGTTTCCGATAATAATCGCTTTGATGCTATTCGCTATGCATCAGAAGACGCTTTAGATGAGTTTGTTTCTAAAATTGCTATTAAAGGACTTCGCAATGGCAACAACAATCAATGAAATCATTAAAGATGCATTAGAACTCATTAAGGCTGAACATCTTAATTTAACACCCGATAATTATGCAAAAGTTTTCTGTAAAGTTGCAAAACAAAAAGGTGTGATTGTTGAAGATTGTCAAAAAGTGGATAAGTACACCAAAAAACTGGATCCAAATATTGCAACAGATATGAAGCGGTTTAGCATTAGTAATGTTGATGAACTCCTTGCCTTTTTAGTTGCAAAGCTCAATCGTGCTAATGAAGGAGATGCTCTTAAAATGGTCAATACACTGGCTATCTTGAGCAAAAGAGTGCTGCAAGCCATTACCCTTTTACACGATTCAAAAGCAACCAATCTAGCCAATGCTTCACTAGAGCGTCTTGATTTTCATCAAAACCTTCAATCCATTGAGCTTGTTAAGGAAAAGTGGTTTGATTTTATTTCTAATTATGATGACAGCTATCTCAAAAAATTGGATTCTTTTGGGCATGTGAGTAAAGATGATCTTGAAGCGATGGTTCGAGATCTTATAAAAATTATGAGTAAAGATACGAGTACTGAACTTTATAGTACGCTGGCCCCTCTCATTATCGCATCTTTAGCCCCGTCCATTGCTTCAGGAATGAATGATGAATTGGCATCGGTTGGTACTGAATTACGCAACTCACCGGATGCACTAGGAACTCCAGCTCTTCAAAAAGAGCTTAAAGAGCTCATTTCAAAGCGCATAGAGCTGGACAAAGCTGAAGTACAAAAGAAAGTTTCAGCACTGGATAAAATCCTTGATGAAATTAATAAAAAAATCTTAGAGTTGATTCAAAGTAGTAATGTGAGTCATGAGCAGGTTAAAGTTATCAAGGCCGATTTGCAAAGCATTAATTTCGAACAGGATAGTTTTGAAAATGTTCATGTCAAACTTCTTAATATTGCCTCTTCCTTGGAAAGTGAGACGAAATCTCTGAGCGAAAAGATGACAAGCAATCAAGAAACGATTACGAAGCTTCAAAATCGTGTCTCAAAATTAGAATCAGCGCTTTTGGTTGCAAAACAAGAAGTCAAAGAAGACTATTTGACCCATGTGGCAACAAAGCGTGCTTTAGCCAATGAACTTGGACGCGTTGAGGATGCTTTTATGCGGTATAAAGTTGATTATACGATCTGCTTTATTGATATTGATCACTTTAAAATGGTTAATGATACGTATGGGCACGAGGCAGGTGATGTGATTCTTTCTACTTTAGGTAAGATTTTGCGAAAATATGTACGCCAAGTTGATTTTGTAGGTCGCTATGGTGGTGAAGAGTTTTTAGTGATTCTCCCAAGCATTGACATTGCTCAGGCGATTCATTTTGCCGATAAAATTCGTGCCATCGTTGAACAATTTAAATTTTTGTATAAAAATGAACGTATTAATGTTACGGTGAGTTGTGGTGTATCTCAGCGCTCTTTAGAAAAGTCTAAAGAAGAAACCATAAGTTCTGCCGATAGCTTTTTATACAAAGCTAAAGAAGCAGGACGCAATCAAGTGTTACCTGTGCTTTAATGCAGCTTCAATCATTTCTAGCAACGAAACCGCTTTTTTACGATGAGATTGATTATGCTCGTATGCCCAAAGCGTATCAGAGTATAGCATCTCATTTAACACTTCCCAAAATTGTTCATATTGTTGGTACGAATGGTAAGGGGACAACAGGGCGTTTTTTAGCACAAATGATTCTCAGCAATGGTTTACATGTAGGGCATTATACTTCTCCTCATATTCTCAAATTTAACGAACGTATTTGGCTCAATGGTGCAGATATTGATGATGAAACATTAGAGCAAGCGCATGAGGAACTTCTTGTGTGGCTTGATCCTGATATGGCAGAATTGCTCTCTTATTTTGAATATATGACACTTTTAGCCATGAACATTTTTTGTAAGAGATGTGATTATGTTGTCCTTGAAGCTGGGCTTGGTGGCGAGTTTGATGCTACCAATGTTTTTCCAAAATGTCTTTCCATTATTACACCTATAGGCCTCGATCATCAATCCTTTTTAGGACAAACAATCGAAGAGATTGCCCAGACGAAGATTAACAGTGCAACAGGCAATATTGTTTTAGCGAAACAGTATGATGCTAAAGTTCATCCTATTGCGTTTGCAAAGGCGAAAGAACATCAAAGTAAACTCTATGATGTAAAAGAATTTTTTAGTTCCAAGCTGGATGACTATAGTCAAAAATTGGGCCTGCCTGCGTATCTCGAAGATAATTTTAAAACAGCCCTTTGCGCATTAAGCGTACTTGGGTACGATAGTGATTTGACTCTTTTTCCTCCCTCTGTTTTGCAAGGGCGTTGTCAAAAACTTTTGCCGAATGTCCTTGTAGATGTTGGTCATAATGTGATGGCTGCAGAAGCTTTGGTAGCAAGTTTAGGCAAAAAAAAGGTTATTTTGGTCTATAATAGCTATAAAGATAAGGATTTTAAAACCATTTTAAAAGTTTTAAAACCCGTTGTCGAAGAGGTTCAGGTAATTGAGATTGACAGCCCGCGGGCTGCCAAGAAGAGTGATGTGTATGCTGCTGCTAAAGCTCTCGGACTTCCTATCTCTTCTTTTGTCGCCATTCAAAATGATAAAGAGTATCTTGTCTTTGGCTCTTTTTCTGTGGTGGAAGCCTTTTTAAAGGGGTTACGTGAGAAATAAGTTTACCGTCACTATCTCTGATGTTAATGGTTCACGACATTTTTTATTGCATCAACTGATTAAAAAATTTTTACTTTACTTTACGCTGTTTGTTGCATTGGTTATTTTAGTAGGTAGTTTTGTTATTTTATTTTTAATGCACGAAGTTTCAAGCCTTGAGGCGAAAAAAGAGAGTGCGGTTTCTGAACGTAATCTCCTTTTAGTGCAAAATGAGGAGCTTCAAAGCAAAGTTTCTGAAAAAGCACAAGAGTATGAAAATATTCGCGATAAGATCAGTAACATGGAAGAGATGATGGGTCTTCGTGCGAATGAAGAAGAGAACATTGATAGTAGGCTTGAAGAGATTGACCTTACAATTGTTCAACAGAAAACATTTTTTGATAGCATCCCCAGTGGTGATGTTATGGCGTACAGCGAGATATCTTCCCCTTTTGGATGGAGAGATAATCCAATTTTAAAACGTAAAGAATTTCATACGGGGATTGATCTAAGAGCGCCTGTTGGAACACCTATTTTAGCACCAGCCGATGGAGTGGTTAAGTTTGTACAGTATAATCAAAACAGTGGTTATGGCAATGTTGTTTCATTGAGCCATAATTATGGATTTGAGAGCTATTATGCACATTTACAAAATAAACCCGTTGTCAAAGAGGGACAATTTGTAAAAAAAGGCGATATGATCGCTTATTCTGGCATTAGCGGGATGACAACAGGTCCTCATTTACATTATGAGGTAAAATTTATTGGTAGAATCCTTGATCCACAACCTTTTTTACGATGGCGTGGTTCTAATTTTACTGAAATCTTTAAAAAGGAGAAGAGAGTAACATGGGAATCTTTAATAAAGCTGATCAATGCTCAATACCCGCTTCCGAAACAACCATTGTAGCCAGTGGCGCTAAAATAGAGGGTATTTTTAACTGTCAAACACGTTTACATGTCGATGGTACCATCCTTGGAAAAGTGCTCTCTGATAGCATTGTGACTATTGGAAAGCAAGGAAAAATAAGTGGTGAAATTAACGCAAGCCATTTGATTATCAATGGTCTCTTTGAAGGTAATGCCAACTGCGATAATGTTGAAGTATTAGAAGGTGGCAAATTTTTGGGGAAAGTCATTTCAAAAGAGCTGATTATTGAAGCCAAAGCTATTTTTGAGGGTGAGAGCAAAATTAAAACCGAAAGTGTTGAAGCACCTTCGTATGAAGAACAAAGGGATTGATTGTTACAAGCTGCGTGTTATGAATTTTTACAGACTAAAAATGACCTTCAACTTTTAGGTGTCAAAGGTGAAAAAGAGGCTTTTCAAGCTTCTGAAGTAGCCCTTTTCCTGGGTAAAAAAAGTTATGTATTGCCTGATTTACGAGCAAATAGTGGTGATGATTTACTCTCCTTTCATGAAGAAATTGTAGAGCTTCTACGTGTTTTGCAAGCATTTTATAAAGACAATTCCACTAAAAAGATTTTAATTGTTCCCTTACGTACACTGTTAACGCCACTTCCCAAAGCAGAACTTTTTGATACATTAAACCTTGAGTTTGGTATGCGCTTGCATTTGGAGCATTTTAAAGAGCAGATGTTCTACTGGGGCTATCTTGCTGTTGATGTGGTACAAGGCAAAGGCGAGATTTCTGTACGTGGAGATATTATTGATATTTTCCCACCGGATAGTGAGAAAGCACTTCGTTTAAGTCTTTTTGATGATGAAGTAGAAAGCATTCGTTTTTTTGACTGTGAAAGTCAAAAAAGTGCCAAAGAGGAGCTAGAAAGCTATACGCTTTTCCCTGCACTTTTTGCATTGGATGAAGAGCAACATTCTCAGATGCAAAAACGCATAGACTCCCTTAAAAGCGATAGCTTTACCAAAGATGTGCATTCGCTCGGTCTTTGGGTTTTAGGAGAGAGTGGGGCAGTTTACACCGAAACATTTAAAACCTATTTGAGTATGGATGCGGTAACAGAACTTGAAGAAATAGCACTTTTTGATGATGTAGGTGCAAAAAGTTTACAAAATCTTCCATCTATGCCTGAAGCAAAATCCTACAGAGAAATTGCACCCAGCAATATCAAAACCTTTTTAGAGTTGCATCAAAATAAAAAAATAACGTTATTAGCAAAAAATGAAGTTTTACTGCGTATCGTTGATATTGAATCTTTACATGTAAAGTGGATTCAGAGTGAGCGTATCGTTAACATTATGAACGCAGAAGAGATTATTATCTCTCTCAACAAGCCATCTACGAAAATCAAACGTAAGCGTGCCAACATTGTTCTGGACGAACTTAAAAATGGCGATTATGTTGTACATGAAAACTACGGAATCGGTATTTTTAAAGGCCTCACACAAGTGACAGTACTCGGTGCAACCAAAGATTTTGTGCTGATAGAATATTTGGGGGATGATAAGCTTTTCCTCCCCGTTGAAAACTTACATGTAATCGATCGTTACATTGGCGAAAGCGGTGGTTTGGTCAGCGTGGACCGCTTAGGCAAAGGTAGTTTTCAAAAGCTCAAAGCTAAAACCAGAGAGCGACTTTTAGAGATTGCCAGCGAGATTATCGCGATTGCGGCTAAACGTGAGATGGTGGATGGGCTAAGTATCGCTATGGAACAAGGTGAGATGGCACTGTTTGAAGCCGATGCAGGTTTTGTTTACACTGAAGATCAAAAGCGGGTCATTGGTGAAATTTTGAGTGATTTCAAGAGCGGCAAGATGATGGACAGACTGCTCAGTGGCGATGTCGGTTTTGGTAAAACGGAAGTTGCTATGAATGCAATATTTGCTACGGTACGAAAAGGTTTTCAGGCTATCTTAATTGCACCTACCACTCTTTTATGTTCACAGCATTTTAAGAGCCTTTCAACGCGTTTTGCCAAGTACAACATCAAAGTAGCGCAATTAGATCGTTTTACCTCTCCCGCTCAAAAGCAGGTTATTCTAAAAGAGCTCAAAAGTGGAGCATTGCATGTTTGCGTGGGGACACACTCACTTTTTGAAGTTGAATTGCACAATCCTGCGCTTGTTGTGGTTGATGAAGAACATAAATTTGGTGTCAAACAAAAAGAGAAGCTTAAAAATTTCCGTGAAAATGTCCACATTCTCTCCATGAGTGCTACGCCAATTCCTCGAAGTCTCAATATGGCGCTTAGTTCCATTAAGCAGTATTCTCAGCTTTTAACACCTCCTAATGATCGAGAAGATGTACGAACATTCGTGAAAGAGTACGATGCAAAAGTTATCAAAGAGGCGATTATTCGTGAGATGAGACGTGGTGGACAAGTCTTTTTTGTCCACAATCGTATAGCTACCATCGAAGCTAAACGTAAAGAATTGCTCTCTATGATGCCAAATCTGCGTATTCTCACGCTTCATTCTGAAATCAGTGCGGCTGTCACCGAAAAAGAGATGTTACATTTTGAAGAGAAGGCATATGATGTACTTCTGAGTACCTCTATCATCGAATCAGGTATTCATATTCCGAATGTCAATACGATTCTTATCGACTCAGCCGATCACTTTGGAATGGCTGACCTACACCAACTTCGTGGCCGTGTGGGACGTAGTAAACGTCAAGGTTTTTGTTACTTTTTGGTTAAAGACAAAGAAGAACTCTCAGAGTCAGCCAAAAAACGCCTTATCGCACTTGAATCCAATTCGTATTTGGGCAGTGGATCTATTCTTGCGTATCATGACCTTGAAATCAGAGGTGGTGGTAACTTGGTGGGAGAAGCACAAAGTGGACATCTCAAAAACATTGGTTATTCACTGTATCTGAGAATGCTCGAAGATGCCATCAATTCACTGATGGGAAAAACACCAATTGCTTCGCATGAGGTTGAAATTAAGCTTTCCATTAGTGCCTTTATCAGCGATAATGACATTGCGGAAGATCGTGTAAGATTAGAATTATACAGACGTTTGAGCCGCTGTGGAAGCATTCATGATGTTTTAGAAATTGAAGAAGAGATGGTGGATCGTTTTGGAAAACTGGATGTTCCAACCAAGCAATTTTTACAACTCATTGAGATCAAAATTTTAGCAACGCAGCAGAACATTGTTCTTATCTCCAATTACGGGCAAAACATTACGATTAAATACGAAGATGAGAAAAAAATCACATTGCAATCACGCAGTCGTGACGATGATGATATTATCGCAACTGTACTTGTCCATCTAAGGGGCAAAATGTGAAAATAGGCTTCATTGGAGATATCGTCGGCAAACCAGGTCGTACGATGCTGGAGCAATACCTTCGAAAACTTCGTCAAGAGTTTGAACTGGATTTCGTCATTGCCAATGGTGAAAATGCCAGTCATGGTTTTGGTTTAGGTTCACAACATGCAAAAGAGCTTTTCTCCTATGGAGCGGATATTCTCACCGGTGGGAATCACTCATGGGATAAAAAAGAGATTATCCCCCTTTTGGATGTTATGCACATTCTTAGGCCGCTTAATTACCCTTTAGGCGTACCCGGACGAGGTGTGAGTGTTTTACATGTAAAAGAAGAAAAGGTCGCAATCATCAATGTGATGGGACACTATGGCATGCCAATGGTAGAGAACCCTTTTTTATGTGTGCAAAAAGCCGTTGATGAACTTCGAGCAGAAGGCGTTGAAACTATAATTATTGACTTTCATGCGGAAGTGACTTCAGAGAAGCGAGCGATGCATATGTTGTTAAAAGGAAAAGTGAGTGCCATTTTAGGTACCCACACGCACGTAGGAACGGACGATCTTCAAATTGTGGATGGAACATGCTATGTCACCGATGTTGGGCTTAGCGGGGCACGTGATGGTGTTATAGGTATGGATAAGGATGCACCACTCAAACGTTTTCTCACAGGACTCCCCGCTTCTTTGGAAATTCCTAAAAAATGTAAGAAAATTTTGCAGATGATTGTTATGGAAATCGAAGAGGGTAAATGTATTGAGGCGTTTAAACTGCGTGTATTTGATGACCAAGAGCGTTTGATCGCTAAGGCAGTTCATGAATAGTTTTGATCTTCTCTTAGCACTCAAACAGAAAGGCTATCTTAAAACCACGCGTGATCCTTTGTGGTGGCCTCGTTCTGGTAGTTTTTGGGTTATTGTCGGCGCCATCTTAACCCAACAGACAAAATGGGAAAAAGTCGAAGAGAGTATGACAAATTTGGAGAAAGCTGGTGTTGATAGTTTAGAAAAACTTTCCCATATTGATCTTGAACTGCTTGCCACTTGTATTAAACCCAGTGGGTTTTACAATACTAAAGCAAAAAATCTTTCTCTGTTAGCAAAAGC
>JAVHRG010000057.1:16202-23060 GCA_036171535.1 Sulfurospirillum sp.
AACCCAGTGGGTTTTACAATACTAAAGCAAAAAATCTTTCTCTGTTAGCAAAAGCTATTCTTGAAGTGTTTCGTTCCTTTGAATCTTTTTGTGAAGCAGTCGATCGCGAGTGGTTGTTGGCACAAAAAGGGATTGGGGAAGAGAGTGCAGACTCTATACTCTGTTATGCTTGTAAACAAGAAGCTATGGTTGTTGATGTGTATACGGCTCGTTTGCTTGAAAGCTTTGGTTATAGCTTTGAATCCTATGCAGCTCTTCAAGAATGGATGGTTGGTGGAATTTTGGAAAGTCAATCAAAAGTCAATCAACTCTACGCAAAAGAGATCAGTCTATCTGAACTTTATGCACGGTTTCATGGAAAAATTGTGGAATTTTGTAAAGAAAACAGTCAAGGGAAAAAAGTAAATGTTGAAGGTTTGGGTCTTTAGATCCAGCGAAGCTCTTGCACTGTTGCAAGAGCTTCTTGCCTCATGAGAGACAAGCTTTATAACATATTAGAGATTATGCTCTTTTTTGTAAGCAACGATTGTTGCATACGCTTCATCTTTAAGTTTAAGTTTCTCTTTTTTGAGTGCATCAAGTTCTGCCTCGCTTATATGTTCTCTACCTTCTTCTGCATCAGCAATTTTTTGGTCAAGTTCATTGTGTTTTTCAAAAATTTTAGCAAAGTGTGCATTTTCAATTTTGAGTTGTGAAATAACTTCTCTGTATTCGTGTAGCATAGATTCTCCTTTTATGTTTGTTTTATTTTATCAAAAAGTGCTTAATTTTACGACTAAGTCCTGTAGTCGGCATTGATCTCAACGTATTTATGCCCTAAATCACAGCCATATGCGGTAAACGAACTCTCGCCAATCCCTAGTTCACAATGAATACGAAACGACTCTTTTTTCATGACACTTGCAGCTTTTTTTTCAGATTCTGCATTTAAAGAGCGCTGATCTCTGCTGTAAATTAAGATATCATCATAATGAATAACGAGTGTCTCTTCATTACATGTAATGCCGCTTGCCCCAATCGTTGAAGCGATACGTCCCCAGTTTGGATCTTCACCAAACAAGGCTGTTTTAACAAGCAGGGAATTGCTAAGTGCTTTGGCAGCACGTTCTGCTTCAGCTACATTTTTTGCGCCACTCACTTCAAATGCAACCACTTTGGAAGATCCCTCACCATCGCGTACCAACATCAGGCTCAATTCTTTAGTAATGCGACAAAGTGCCTCATTGAAGGCTTCTTTATGGTAAGCATTACTTTTTTTAGAACTTAAAAGCAGTACAGTATCGTTGGTTGAGGTGTCACCATCGACACTGACAGCATTGAAAGAATTTTCAATAGCAGGGAGTAAGAGTTCATCCATATCGGCTTTAGGAATGTTAGCATCGGTAATAATAAAGCAGAGCATCGTTGCCATAGCAGGGTTAATCATACCCGCACCTTTACAGATCGCTGCAATATGAAAGAAACTATCATCTTCTAAAATCACTTTTAAACAGATCTCTTTTTTAAAGCTATCGGTTGTCATAATAGCAGAGGCTGTTGCGTGTGAATCTTTGGCATTAAAGTCAAATTTATCAAAAGCGGATGAGAGTTTTTCAACATTTAAGCGGTACCCAATGACACCTGTTGAGCTCATAATGGGGTTATGAATCGATGGGAATTTTATTTTGAGTTTGTCAAAAAGTGTATCAATATCTTCAATACCCTTTTCGCCCGTCATCGCATTGGCATTTTTAGCGTTCATTAAAATAAAATTGGTTTGAAAGCCTTTGGGATAGCGTAAAAAATGTTTAATGGGAGCAGCTTGAAAGACATTGGTCGTAAAAACACTAGAGATATCACACGGTTCATTGGAGCGAATAAATGCGACATCGTTATTGCCATTAGGCTTAAAACCAGCCGAAACTCCTTGGCAGAAAAATCCAGCGACATTCTCAAGTCCATTAATAATTGGAAGAATAGTAAACATCTGTAAATCCTTTAGGATTTGATTGTGAGAAAAAGAGGTAAGATCAAAACAAGACTAGCGTAAAATTTCCCCATAAGAGGAGAAATTTTAGCCGTTTTTCTTCATTGTACGAAGTGTCGAAGCAGCAATTCTAATTTTCTTAGTCGTTCCATCTTCGAGTGTCACACGGACAGATCTAAGGTTTGGAAGGAATCTTCTTCTAGTTTTGTTGTGAGCATGGCTTACGTTGTTACCAACCATAGGGCCTTTTCCAGTAAGAGCACATTTTCTTGCCATATCGATATCCTTAAAATTTTTCGTGAATTGTACATGAAAGAAGCAAAAGAAACGCTTAATTCAATGCAGCCTGAGATTATATCGAAAATATTATAAATTTTGGTACAATTTCAGTAAATTTTTTATGTTGATCGTATAAAGGCAAACTATGTTAGTGGCTCCAAGCATCCTTTCTGCTGATTTTGGAAAGTTAAGAGAAGAGATCGTATCAATTTGTGAAGCAGGATGTGATCTTGTGCATGTGGACGTGATGGATGGGCATTTTGTGCCCAATTTAACCATAGGACCCGTTGTTGTAAATGCGGTAGCACGGGCTGCTACAAAGCCACTTGACATTCACTTGATGGTTGAAAACAACACATTTTTTGTCGATCTTTTTGCCCCTCTAAACCCTAAATATCTCTCTTTTCACATTGAAGAAGAGAAACATCCACATCGGTTGATTCAAAAAATTCGAAACTTGGGGATCTCTCCAGCGATTGTGCTGAACCCTCACACACCACCATCTGCGATAGAATATCTTATAGACGATTTGGATATGGTGCTTCTGATGAGCGTCAATCCTGGCTTTGGTGGGCAAAAGTTTATTCCAAATGTATTAGAAAAGGCACCGATTTTAAAAGAGATGATTTTAAAACGAAATGCTAAAACACTGATTGAAGTCGACGGTGGTGTGAACAATCAAAATATCCATGCTTTATCAAATGCGGGTGTGGACATTGTTGTTGCAGGCAATTATATTTTTGGCTCAAATGATTATAAAAATGCTATTGATTCATTAAAAGTATAACAATGTGGGTTAAAATTTGTGGTATTACTAACCTTGAAGATGCACTGTGTGCGATAGAAGCTGGGGCTGACGCCCTTGGTTTTGTTTTTTACCCTAAATCTCCTCGCTATATTACTCCCGAAAATGCAAAAGCAATTGTTGAAAAATTACCTTTACATGTAAAAAAAATTGGGTTGTTTGTAGACGTCACTCCTGAGGAAATTGGCATTACATGTAAAGAAGCACAGATGGATATGGCACAGATTCATTTTGATGTGGATAAAACCTTTTGGAATGCTTTAAAAGTACCTTATTTAAGAGTGGTTCGTGCACAAGAATCCAGCGATGTCGAGCAGTATAAAGGTTTGATTAGACTTGTTGACGCCCATGTTGAAGGCTATGGTGGCGCTGGGCAGAGAATCAATCTTTCATGGTTTGAGAATATGGATTGTGAAAATATAATTTTAGCGGGTGGTTTGAGTTCTGAGAATATTGAGCAGATTAAACCTTTTGGCTTTTACGGTGTCGATGTCAGCAGTGGCGTCGAAAAAGCAAAAGGCCTTAAAGATCACGATAAAGTGAGAGCATTTATAAAAAAGGCGAAGCGTGAGAGCAGTAGATAGTTATATTTTTAAAATGACGCAAAAGCCTATTTTTCATAAAGAATTTTTTGCCAAAATGCATACATTTCAAGAGTTGGAGCATGTAGATGTTGAAGACCTCTCTATGCTCAAACTTTTAGGTCTTCCCATTACCAAGTACAATAACTACGCTTTTACGCTAGAAACATTGACAACCGCGATTGGGCAGGGAAAATTTTGCGTCGTCGATATTGAAGCCAATGGTAGTAAACCTACGTTGCATCAGATTATTGAAATTGGTGCGGTGATGATTGAAAATGGCAAAGAAGTTGCTGAGTTTTCCTCGTTAGCCAAAGCGGATGTTTTACCCGATAGTATTGAGCAACTTACAGGTATTACACTTGCAGAACTTCAAAAAGCACCCTCACTTGCGTCTGTTTTAGAAGCATTTCGCCTATTTGTTAAAGATGCCGTTTTTGTTGCGCACAATGTCAACTTTGACTATTACTTTATCTCTTACGCAATGGAGCAAGCAGGGTTCGGACCGCTTTTGAACCGTAGACTTGATACCATCGATTTGGCACGAAAATGCATTGAAGCCCCAAAATATGGGCTAGGTGCCCTTACGGACTATTTGGGTATAGGCTTTGAAAATCATCATCGAGCACTGTATGATGCGCGCGCCACGGCACAAGTATTTTTTAAAGCATTGGAAAATTTACCTGAAGATGTTCAAACCGTAGAGCAGTTGATTGCTTTTACGAAGCCTCAAAATCAAAAAAAGAAGAAAAAAGAGAAGCCTTCAAAGCCTATTGATACATCGCTTTAAAACGTACATAGTTCGCGGACGATGCGTAAAGTGAGGCAACCTCTTCATTGCTAAGTTCTCGCACGACTTTCGCGGGATTGCCCATAATCAGTGAGCGTGGTGGGAAAATTTTATTTTTGGTCACCAGTGAATTTGCCCCAACAATGGACTCTTTACCAATGATAGCACCATCAAGTATCGTCGCGCTCATTCCTATTAGACAGGCATCTTCAATGGTACAGCCATGCAACATGACACGATGGGCTATGGTGACATCATCGCCAATGGTGGTAGCAAATCCATCACTGCGATCGGCTTTTTTAAAGTGCGTGACATGAATCATGCTAAGGTCTTGAATCGACGTTCGCTTGCCGATTGTGATGGAGTTTACATCGCCCCTGATGACGCAACCAAACCAGATGGAACTGCTCTCACCGATGAGTACGTCACCGATAATATCCGCACTGGGTGCCACAAACACATCTGAAGCGATGCAAGGCTTCACACCTTGAAACTCCATAATCATCTTAACTCTCTTTAAACAAGCGACGCGCTAATTTTTCAGCTTTGTGTGAGCTGGTATCTTTCTTTTGCGCTTTGTAAATTTTATTCATATAGTCTTCCAAAACCGTGTGGTTGTTAATCGCACGCTCTTCTGTTGGCTCGACCTCTGTGTAGTCACCATTGCTTTCTAAATTCCAACTGAGCACGTTGTCATTGAGTTGGAGTTGTAAAATTTCAAACAGTTTTTGTTGCAATGTTTTATCAAAAATCGGTGTCATCAGCTCCAATCGTCGCTCAAGGTTCCTTGGCATCCAATCAGCACTGGAGATAAAGGTAGTGGTTGGATCACCATGTTTAAAGTAGAAAATACGAGCGTGCTCTAGGTATTTTCCAATGATAGATTTAACACGGATATTTTCACTGATTCCTTGAACATTCGGACGTAAACAACAAATACCACGTGCAATAATGTCGATCTGAACTCCTTGCATTGAAGCGTAGTAGAGGGCTTGAATCACATCAGAATCAACCAACGAGTTCATCTTTGCGATAATGCGACCCTCTGCACCATATTTGGCTTCATTGTGAATAAGGCTAATGATTTTAGGTTTGATTTGTGTCGGTGACATGGAAAGTGTGTCAAGTTTTTTATGTTTTGAAAAACCCGATAAAATGTGAAAAAACATCGTGCCGTCTTTGGCAAAATCTTCTTTACATGTAAAGAAGCTGGTGTCGGTATAAACCTTCGCGGTAGCGCCATTGTAGTTACCTGTGCTAAAGTGCATGTAAAACTTTAGTTTGCCATCTTCTTCTTGGCGAATGACTTGGGCGATCTTCGCATGGACTTTAAAGCCCGTGATGCCATAAACGACGTGTGCACCTGCTTGCTCCAACGCTTTTGCCCAGTGAAGGTTGTTCTCTTCATCAAAACGTGCTTTTAGCTCCACAACGGCAGTCACCTGTTTGCCTTCATTGGCTGCGTCAATCAGTGCTTGAACGATTTGGGAATTTTTTTCCACACGGTAGAGTGTCATACGAATAGAGACCACTTTTGGGTCTTTGGATGCTTCACGAATGAGGCGTAGAACAGGATCAAAACTTTCATACGGATGAAAAAGCAATACATCACCTTTGTCGATCACTTTAAAGACTGATTCATTGCTATCAAATGGCGGCAGTGTTTTTGGGTTGTACGGAGGCAATGCGAGATGAGAAAAGTCTTTATTGCCCACAATTTGCCACAATGCACCAAGGTTGAGTGGAATTTTATAGGCATAGATATCTTTAAAGAAAATCTGCATGTGTGAATTTAAAAAATTGAGCAGATCAGGGTCGGTACCATCTTGAATATTGAGGCGTACAAATGCTCCTTTACGGCGCAGTTTTAACCCTTGTTCCATAATCATCATAAAATCATCTGCTTCTTCTTCTTCGATGACCATATCTGCATTTCGGGTGACTCTAAACGCAGCAGATGCTACAAGTTTATAACCAGGAAAAATCTCTTCAGCATGTTTTTTCACAATGGTCTCAATCGGCACATAGGTGTTGTCACCCGCTTGGAAGAAGCGTGGGAGAACGCGAGGAATGCGGATCATGCCGTATTTGTAATTGCCTTCCTCTTCGATCTCACTGTCTTGAAGTTTAACTGCGAGTGAAAAACTAAGGTTGTTGAGGTGTGGAAAAGGGTGCGTGGCATTCACCGCAATCGGAACAATGACAGGTAAGACATTTGAAAAGAAATAGTCATCTGAAAGCTTCGCCAAAGAAGGTGTTAAATTATCATAATCTGTAATAAAAAGGTTCTCTTTTTCAAGGTCTTTGACAATCTCTTCGTAACTGCTTTGAATCACTTCTTTTTCACTTGAAAGGTAAGCTCTAATTTCTCTGAGTTGATCCAACGGTGTTTTTTGGTCCGTTCCTGTTTCAATGACACCTGCACTAAAGAGTTGTT
>JAVHRG010000058.1:0-5421 GCA_036171535.1 Sulfurospirillum sp.
AACAAGAATCCAAAGCGCTGAAAGATTCGAGCCAATCGCAACAAGCCACGTGGAGAGCAGATGCACTTTAGGTGAAACTTTATCCCAACCAAAAAACATGACGGCAAAAAATGTCGACTCTAAGAAGAACGCCATAATGCCCTCGATCGCTAAAGGTGCGCCAAAAAGATCACCCACGATCCATGAATAATTTGACCAGTTTGTACCAAATTCAAACTCAAGGATAATGCCTGTGGCAAGACCGATTGCGAAATTGATCGCAAAGAGTGTCATCCAAAATTTCGTCAATTTTTTCCACTCAGGGTTTTTCGTCTTAACGTAGATGCTCTCCATGATAGCGATCAGAAAAGAAAGCCCCAACGTTAAAGGGACAAAAAGCCAGTGATACAACGCCGTAAGCGCAAATTGCGCACGCGATAACTCAACAAGAAGTGTGTGATCCATCGGTAATACCTTTTATTTTTGCATCAAATGTTCAAGCACAGACTCTGCTCGTTGCGTGTCATTTGAAAAGTGTGTTTGGAGGATATTGGGAAAGAAAAAGAGTTTTAAAACGACAAAGAAAAGGAAGAATTTAATGGCAATAATCGCCCAGAGCTGTTTTCCAACATGCATCTGTTTAAATCCATCTCTGTAGAAAAAAATGATTTGCCTAACCCATTGCATTTCGAATCAACCTTTTTAAAATTATAACTAAATAATAATAAATATTAATTGAAAATACGCATTGTTAGCTAGTTATAAAGAAGAAATTTCTGCAATAGCACGCATTGCAGAAATTTTAGAATACTTAATGATGTGCACACGTATGGTTTGGATCAATTTTAACCGTTTTACCTGCTAGAAAATCTCTCAACGCATCTTCAACGGTTTCATTTTGATCATCAAAATAGACACCAATATTGACCGCCAAAAACTTTTTCAAAGGCTCACCACCAATACCTGATACTACAAGCGTATCAGCACCCAAGGCTTGGATGTTCGCCACAGCATTAGCACAGCCTCCTGTAACGTGACCTGGATTTTTATGCACTTTGACTTCTTTAACAACACCCTCTTCAACAGTCACTGCTGTATAAAACGTTGCCTTACCAAAATGTGCGCCTCTCTTTGCGCCAATCCCTTCGTCTTTCATGGTTGGAAATATAATTGTCATTTTTAATCCTTTTTTATTTGAATAAATTTTTTGTATTTTATGGTTTAGTGACCACAACCACAACCGCCGCTATGACTATGCCCACCCTCTTCTTCATGATGGTGCTCATCCTCACCCAAAAGTTTCATATAATTCACAACCGTCACTTTTTCAAGTGTCCCATTGTGCATTTGATCTAAAGCCTCGCCCAGCATGATCCTTTCTTTACCGACATAATAAACATCTATGTGAGCACCTAAAAGAGCATGAAATGGTTTTTCTCCTACATGATTGAGTAGAACAGTCTTAACTCCCAAATTTTGTAGCCAAGGAACAACATTCATGCCTCCTTGAACACTACACAGCTGTGTCGTTATTAGACCTTGGTTATCAATCAAACTAAAATATTTTGCTTTTCCAAAAAGTGGTGCAATCACATCGCCTTTTTCTGTTTTAACAGGTACTGCTATCATTGAAACTCCCTTAATGAACATATGACCAAAATAATACTCTCATAATGAACATATGTCAAGTATTTTTAAATCATGTTATAATGTACGCATTACATGTAAAGGGGATTTATGCCACGGCAAAAATGCAAACGGTTTACGTCATTCAGACCACCGTGCTGTCAATTTAACCCTCATAATTTAAAGCCTCAACAAGAGTCTATTACGCTTTTGAGTGAAGAGGTCGAAGCACTTTATTTGATGGATTTATTGGAGTTGTATCAAGAAGAAGCAGCAGCAAAGATGGAAGTTTCTCGCCCTACCTTTGCACGTATCATTAAATCAGCGCGAAATAAAGTCGCTTTGGCACTGCTGGGAGGGCATACGTTGCATCTGGAAAGTACCAAAGAGCGTTATGTGGTTGCAGTATGCAGTGAAAATGAAACCTCTACTTATAGCTCTTTGAGCCCTAAAAGTAAATACATCCATTTTTTCACATTGGAGAATCATCACATCAGTGAGCACCGTATGATTCCAAATCCTCT
Organism: Sulfurospirillum sp.; assembly: GCA_036171535.1. Classification (GTDB taxonomy): domain Bacteria; phylum Campylobacterota; class Campylobacteria; order Campylobacterales; family Sulfurospirillaceae; genus Sulfurospirillum. Next base: position 2,130 of record JAVHRG010000058.1, read on the forward strand.
GACATCCAACCAAATGAGACCCTCTTTAGTCTTAACAGAACTTTTTGTCAACCAACGTGTCAATGTATTTGTCACAGGAACGATTGGACAAGGGTTTAAAAGTAATCTTTCTACCAAAGGAATACCTGTGCTTTTGAAAGAAGCCATTACGGAAGAAGACATTGAAGCACTTTGGTAGTTTAATCTACCAAAGCTTTCGTCCATAGCTGCATCACCGTATGAATCTCCTCTTTAGGAGCTTCCATAAATTCAATCACAAAACGATCTTCAAACTCACAGATGCCAATACTTCGTGGGCGTACTGCTACGATTTTGGTGTTTGGTATGGCTTTCCCAAAACAAAAAATGACATTTTGAACGTCTTTTAACCCTTCCATCATCTCTCCACCCAGTGCTTTAGTGTGGGCATAGTGGTCAAAAATTGCGATAAAGTGAGCCACAGGGTCAGTGTTTATTTTCTCTTTAAAATAATCAACGATTTGGGACATATGCTGATAGCGAAGTCCTTCTTTCTTTAATGTCAGTGTATGAATCGGATATTGATCTAAAAAAAGTGTTTTTTCCATATATTTTTCCTTCTAAAATGTAGTTTACTCTTGCACACAGATTTCACCTTTGAGCATATGCGATACTGTTTGATAAATAACAATAGAGATGACCACCGTTGTCACACTGACCATTACATACGAGAGTGCCAACAAAGAGACATCTTTGGTTTCATGATACATCAGCATCGCGCTAATACTCATTGCCGCAAGAGGAAAAACAAAGGCCCACCAAGAGATAAAGAATTTGATTTTAATAAAATTTTTGTACATGAAGGCAACCAAGAGCGTAAAGAAAAGGGCAAGATTAAACAACATTGTTGCAAAAACATCGATAACACCAAACATCTTATAGTATGCGATAAAACCGACCGCAGGAGGAGCGATAAGAATAAACATCGTCGGCATAAACTTCACCGCTAATTGGTGGTGAAAAATAATACGATTGAGTAAAATAGCAAAGAGGATCACCCAAAAGAAGATGCCACAACTAAAGAAGTACATCAAGACACCTTGACTTGCAAATCCTACACCACCAACTGGAACAAGGACATTGCCAACTACGGGAATAAACCATGCAGGGTTAGAATGGTCTAGTTCTTGATTGTTATTGATCCAAAAAGAGATCGTGTGCATGGTAAGGTAAAAATGCAACACCGTTCCTGTATACCAAAAAATGGAAGCAACATTGACATTAACCTCTTTATAAATAATCGCTAACATCAACATGGAAATAGAAATTGCCGCAAAAAAATTGAGTCTTATAGGGTGTGAAAACTCTTTTTTTACCATCGGTGTATATTTGATATATTTACCAAGATAGATCAATGAGATTACCACAAATAATCCTGTTGAAACAATCATTAATCCACTGCCAATTATATCGCTAAAGCCTAACCAAAGGGCTGCTTTTTGGTACATAATCGTTAAACCACTCATTCCCATAACCATTGCATACATCATGACGGGAAAGAATTTTACTCTATTGTTCTCACACGCAAGAACCTCATCCATAGACACTCCTAATTATAATTTATACTAAATATAATTATAAGAATATACTTTTATTAATTATAAAATCATAAATAAAAATGGCTAGGGTTTAGTCTTAATGAAAGTGTATGGAAGGATTAAAGGGTGACTCTAATCCAAAGTGGGAAAATTAAAAGAGCGTATCACTTAAAATGTCATTCATGATCGTATCGCCCAAACATCCTTTTTCGCGTGCAAGCGTTTCGACTTTGTGTACAATAGCGCTTTGTAAATAGACAACAACCCGACTTTTGCCTTCTTCTTTTTCGCATTTCTCGTCATATTCGCGCTGCATCTTAATTTTTGTCTCTTCTTCTATCGGAGATCGCAATGATTTATACTCAACCAGTACGCCATCTTTATAGACACCCGAAACTTCGGCATAAACCCAGTAGTAACCACCGTCTTTTCGCAAATTTTTGACATATCCTTTCCACATCTGCTCTTGCTTCAAAGTCTGCCAAAGTGTTTTGAAAACGGAGTGAGGCATATCGGGATGACGCACGATGTTATGCGATTTACCGATAAGTTCATCAATCTCATAGCCCGAAATGTGGGCAAACGTTTCATTGGCGTAGGTTATGTTCCCCTGCAAATCGGTGCGTGATACGATCAGTTCATCACGAGGAACCATGGTTTCAATAAACATCTGATATGTCGTTTGCATAAACCTTCCTTAGTTGATTTTCTTTTTCAAATCACCCTTATAGACGATGTCTTTAAGCGCAATCGTTTCATCATTGAGTATGTCTGGCACACTGGGTGATTGCGCCAACAGTTCCCTTTGCTCATCGAGTTCATCTTCACTGTATGCCATCATCATATCGGCGCAAATGACATGCGGAATCTTCTCAATTTTTTTCATTTTTGACATCTCTTCATCAAGGTTTTCACCCTCAATCGTCACAACGATCTTACCTGTTTGTTCATCGGAAAAATGGTAGTCACAAAAATCACTCGCCTCACAAATAGCGATAATCTCTTTTACATGTAAAGGCTTTGTTTGTATCACAATACTTGAAATATTCATGGGATTCTCCAAATCATAATAAATTGATCGTCACTTGCACTTACAAGCTCTTTGTCATTCACAAAAACAATGGTATTCAGCGTACTTTTCTGCCCTTTGAGTGTATGGACTTTACTTTTAGAGGCAAGATCAAACAGGACAATGTCGTTTTGCTCGTTAAAAGCAAATGCCCCAAACTTGAGACTAGGGCTCAGTGCTCCAGCATAAATGAGAAACGAGCCATCAAATCGTTCATATGCACCACTTTGAAGATCATAAACAATGCCTCTGCGATCTTGCCCCGCACAAAGAACTTTCTCTTTTTTAAAGTCAACTTTATAGACATTGTCCACATTACCGCCTTTGAGTACTTTGACATTCTTGCCACTCAATGCGTCAAAAAGCGTGATTTCACCCGACTCGCAGGAGCTTGCTACCCTACTCTTCGTTTCATTTAAAGCAAAATCACTAAAGTGTGAAGAGGAAGGTTGAATGCGGTAGATCTCTTTTTTCGTTTGAATGTCCCACAAAAAAATCTCATTGCTCAAAAGGGCGACTAAGATGTGATTTTTATCGACAAACTTGGCTTTCGAGATGAAAAGATTAGCCCTTGCATCAATGAGTACTTTTGGCTTTCCCTCTTCTATAAGGTAAAGCTCCCGTGCGCCACTACTGGCTTGAATAACGGCTAGAAGCGTTTTGTTTA
>JAVHRG010000059.1:0-4082 GCA_036171535.1 Sulfurospirillum sp.
AGCACGTTACGGGTTCTTAGAATCTATTTTGCGTTTCCCTCGTTTTATTGGTGAAGAGAGACGTATTAAGGCGCGTTCAATGGAAATTTTAGACTACTTTGGCATGAGTTCCTATGCACATGATAAAGCAGTTGATCTGAGCTATGGGCAGCAACGTAAAGTAGAAATAGCACGTGCCCTTGCTACGAATCCAGACCTTTTGCTTCTGGATGAACCTGCCGCTGGTATGAATCCTTCAGAGACAGAAGAACTAGGGGAGATTATTAAAAAGGCACGAGTTGATTTTGATTTGACGGTTCTGTTGATCGAACATGATATGAAGTTTGTCAATCAATTGTGTGATAAAGTTTTAGTTTTAGATTATGGTAAAACTATTTTTGAGGGTAAACCCGCTGACGCGATACAAGACCCTGAAGTGATATCAGCGTATTTAGGAGATTTTCTTAATGATCAGTGTTAAAAATTTACATGTCTATTATGGGCTCATTGAGGCAGTTAAGGGAATTGATTTTGAAGTAAAAGAGGGACAAATTGTCTCCTTGATTGGCTCAAATGGTGCAGGAAAAAGCTCAACACTTAAAGCCCTCCTTAACAGTGTTAAAAAAACGGGGGATATCAATTTTTTAGGGTACGATACCCATAACCATAAAACGCATACACTGGTGCAACATGGACTCTCGTTAGTTCCAGAAGGAAGAAAAATTTTTATTAACTTGACAGTAGAAGAGAACCTTCGTATGGGGGCATTCAATAACGATGAAAATTTTGACCACCTTAGAGATGCTATGTATGAGCTTTTTCCCCGTATCAAAGATAAACGCTATCAATTGGCAGGAACAATGAGCGGGGGCGAGCAACAAATGTTGGCGATTTCACGTGCCTTAATGGGTGAACCGAAGCTTTTAATGCTCGATGAACCAAGTCTTGGCCTTGCGCCAAAAATTGTTGGTGAAGTTTTTGAGATCATTACACGATTACGTGATGAGGGAATTACAATTCTTTTGGTTGAACAAAATGCCTTTGCTGCTCTTAAAATTTCAGATTATGCCTATGTTTTAGAGAATGGCAAAATTGTTATGAACGGTGTTGCATCAGAAATGATTGGCGATGATACTATTCGTAAAAAATATCTTGGTGGATAAAAAACATTTCCATCTTTTTTTACATGTAAATCTCTCATAGTAGAGGTTTACACTCCTCTACTATCCTTTTGTAAAACCTCTCACTATTAGACCAAAACACCCAAAAGTGATTTTAATACGATATTTTTACATTTGAATGGAATCCTAAAGTCTCTATAAAATTTCATTTTTCCTTTTATTCCCGAATCCCATAGCCACCTATAAAGAACGCTTATGATTTATAAATTATTTACATTAAAAAGGTAACATAACTTAATTTTTCCAGACAAGGGAGTTTTATGGATTTTGTATTGAAGCAGATTTTTTCGATGAAATCGGCTATCATCCTGATGGTGCTTTTTGGACTTTTTTGCGGGGTAGCTACGTTTATTGAAAATGATTTTGGTGTCGAGACGAGTTGGGCACTAATCTACACTGCATGGTGGTTTGAACTGATTCAAGTTGCTTTAGCACTCATTTTAATTTCTAATATCATTCGATATAAAATCTATAAACTCGATAAATTACCTGCATTCTTATTTCACCTGAGCTTCATTTTTATTCTTATTGGTTCTGGGGTCACACGCTATTATGGCTTTGAGGGAACTTTACATGTAAGAAATGGTATGCAAGAGGATAAGGTTTTATCAAGTAATACCTTTATTCAAGTCAGTGCTTTAAAAGACACTAAACCTTATAGCTATAGCCATCCTCAGCTTATTTCTCGTGCAGGAGGCAATGGCTTTTCATTCTCATTTGATGTAGGTGGCGACAAAGCAGAAGTAAAATTTAAGCAATATCTACCCAATGCTACTGCAAAAGTTGTTGATGATCCACAAGGTATTCCAATGATTTCAATGATGCTTAGTGGTTATGGCGAAAGCCTTAATGTCGTTCTAAAAGAGGGCGATACTTACGAATCAAGTGAATATATTTTTAGCTTTAATGCCCAAGTGCCTCAAAGCAAGAAGACTGTAATACAATTTACATTGGAAGATGGAAAATTTTATTTTTATTCTAAAGAAAAAATTGCATGGTTTAAAATGGCAGAGAATACGCGTGGAGAGTACGCAGCAGACAATAAGCAAGATTTTGTAACAGGGCAGCTTTATACGATTGGAAATGTCAATTTCGCACCACGTTACATTGGACTTAAAGGTCAAGAAAAAGTTGTTGAAGATAAAAATCCTATGATAAAAGCAAATGGGGTATCCGCCATTATCGTCGATGCTAAATATAAAGGCGAAACAAAAGAAGTTGCTATGTTTGGGCAAGGGAAAGGGAGTGAGGGAGAGCCAACGAAGATCATGATTTCAGGTGTTCCCTTTATCTTTGAGTGGGGTGCTCAGATTTTTACACTCCCTTTCGCAATACAGCTCAATGAATTTCAGCTTGATCGTTACGCTGGATCAATGTCTCCAATGTCTTATGCAAGTGAAGTTGAAGTTGTCGACAGTGAAAAAGGGGTCCATGTGCCATTTCGTATCTATATGAACCATGTATTGGATTATCGTGGGTTCCGCTTTTTTCAAAGTTCGTATGATAAAGATGAAAAAGGAACAATTTTGTCTGTGAATAATGATCCTGGAAAGCTACCAACGTATTTTGGATACCTTCTTTTAGGCATTGGACTTTTCTTTAATTTACTCAATCCAAAGAGTCGTTTCCGCAAACTTGCAGGAATGGTACAAAAAGACATGACAAAGGTAAAATCAGTTCTGATGGCACTTATTTCAGTATTTGCTTTAAGCCAAGGAAGTTCACTACATGCCTATACCACGGAAGAGTATATAGGATTTTTAAAACAGTACGATGTGAAACATGCTGATAAGTTTGGACGCGTTTTGGTGCAAAGTGTTGATGGAAGAATTAAGCCAATCGATACAATTTCAACGGAACTTCTCAATAAAATTTATGGTGGATCCAGCTATGAGGGACTGAGTGCAAACCAAGTATCTCTTAGCATGATGAGTTCTCCAAGTGAATGGCAAGGACTACCTATTATTAAGCTGTTCCATCCTGAACTAAAAAAAATTCTTGGTATTCCTGAAAATCAAAAATATGCCTCTTTTAATGACTTTTTCGAAAAAGAAGGTGATCACGCCTATAAATTAACCAAGTATTCTGAAGAAGCAAATCGTAAGAAGCCGGCACTTCGTAATCAATTTGATAAAGATATACTCAAAGTGGATGAACGTGTGAACATTTGTTATATGGTTTATACGGGCGAAGTGTTTAAGATGATTCCTAAGCAAAATGACATCAGCAAAAAATGGTTTGCACCGCAAGAAGCTGTCATGAATTTTTCTAAACAAGAAGGTGATGAAGTGAGAGCGCTTCTCGGTGGATACTTTGACTCTATCAGTGAAGGATTGGAAAAAGGAAATTGGGAAAATGCTAACAAAGCTATTGACAAACTTCAATCGTATCAAGAGCAGTATGGCTCTGAGATTATCCCAAGCGATAGTCGTATAAAAGCAGAAATTTTCTTTAACCATGCGAAAATATTTGCACGATTAACCCCTGTGTATCTCCTCAGTGGCTTAGTCTTACTCTGTTTTATTTTTGCAAAAATGGTCAAGTCATCTTTAAATATTAAGCTGGCAACAAAAATTGTTTTGACTATTAATTTTGTTGCTTTTTTAGCGCATACAGGAGGACTTGGACTTAGATGGTATATCTCAACCCATGCCCCTTGGAGCGATGGTTATGAGTCAATGATCTACATTGCTTGGGCAATAGCACTTGCGGGTATTTTCTTTTCTCGTCAATCTGTTGTCTCTCTTGCTCTGACATCAATCCTTGCAGGTGTAACGCTTTTTGTAGCACATCTTAGTTGGATGGATCCACAAATTACTAATCTTGTACCTGTTCTAAAATCTTATTGGCTCAATATCCATGTCTCAGTTATTACTGCTAGTTATGGTTTCCTAGGGTTATGTGCTCTTTTAGGCTTCTTTA
>JAVHRG010000059.1:4182-5304 GCA_036171535.1 Sulfurospirillum sp.
GTTATTACTGCTAGTTATGGTTTCCTAGGGTTATGTGCTCTTTTAGGCTTCTTTACATTAATTTTATTTATCATCAGAAGCACAAAGACAACTAAACGTAACGTAGAAATTGAACGCAATATTATTGAAGCAACACGTATTAATGAGATGGCAATGATCCTAGGACTGAGCCTTTTAACTATTGGTAACTTCTTAGGGGGTGTTTGGGCCAATGAATCGTGGGGTAGATACTGGGGCTGGGATCCAAAAGAGACATGGGCATTAGTTTCAATTCTTTTTTATGCTGCTGTTGTGCATTTAAGATTTATCCCAAAATTGAATACCCCTTTTGCATTTGCTGTTGCTTCTACAGTTGCTTTTGCTTCGATCATTATGACTTATTTTGGTGTTAATTTCTACCTTTCTGGTATGCATTCTTATGCTGCAGGTGACCCAATTCCTATCCCATCTTTTGTCTATTATACCGTTGCAATTGTTGCACTTGTGATCGCTCTTGCTTATCCTAAACGGGGTATCTCTAAAACCTTATAAATATAAAGAGGGATATTAATCCCTCTTTTAAGTTTGTGCTATAATAGGCAAAAATTTAAGAGGCTCTCCTTCATGCAAGAGAATTATCTCATAATAGCGATTGTTGCTGTTATTGCCATTGTTTTAATCACTCTATTTATTATTGTTGCAAATTTACAAAAAACCGTTGTTGTAGAAGTGACTCATCATACAAAAGAACAAGAAGATAAAGCTCGAAAAGTAGCGATTGAAGAGTTAGTCGATATTGCTGCAAAACGTGCTTCTTCTCGTAATGATCTTACTAATGCTATCCTCAAAGTAGCCAAAGAGTGCCCTTTCCCTACCAAAGAAAAAGGTATAGCACCAAAACTCTCTAAAGTCTATCTTAATTTTATTTTACTCATTGCAAGCCATCGCAATGCTGATGCAAAATTGATTGCATTTATGGATGAAGAACTTAAAAAAGCCAATCCAACGTATAAACAAGAAATTGATGTATATGAAAATGAAGGAATTAATCAAAGAGGAAATAGGATTTAGGTAAGAGAAAGAAATAAAAAAATGGCGACCCCAGGGGGACTTGAACCCCCGTTCCCGCCTTGAGAGGGCGGT
>JAVHRG010000060.1:0-5269 GCA_036171535.1 Sulfurospirillum sp.
TTAAGGAGTAAACGATGTTTGATCTGTGGGAAAAAATGGTTGATACTCTGGTATATGGACTTTTAGGACTGGATGTGAGCACGCAAAAAGCACAAGCGTTGCACTTTTTTATCTACGATACGGTGAAGATTTATATCCTTTTGGTGCTGATTATTTTTGCGGTAAGTTTTTTGCGAACCTATTTTAATACTGATAAGGTCAGGATTTATCTGCAAGGCAAGAGTGAATTTACAGGCAATATTTTGGCAGCTCTTTTTGGCATTATCACGCCATTTTGCAGTTGCTCTGCAATTCCTCTGTTTTTAGGATTTATGCAAGCGCGGATTCCCCTTGGTATTACCTTTAGTTTTTTGATCTCAAGTCCTATGAACAATGAAGTGGCGATTGCGCTGTTATTTGGACTCTTTGGCTGGAAAATTACTGCACTGTATATTGGCTTTGGACTCATCGTTGCCATTATAGGTGGTTTTGTTATTGGTAAGCTTGGGATGGAAAAATACGTGCTGATTCCTGTTGTGCCGATGAGTGGCGATTTGGCAGATGTGGAAATTAAGCTGACAATGCAAAAAAGGCTCAAAGAGTCATGGGCGTATACGATGGATATTGTGCAGAAAATCTATCTGTATGTGATGGTGGGTGTCGGTATTGGAGCGTTGATTCATGGGTATGTTCCGACAGAATTTATCGTAAAATATGCAGGAAGCGATGCATGGTACAGCGTGCCTTTAGCGGTCATTTTGGGCGTGCCGATGTATTCTAATGCTGCAGGTGTGATGCCTTTGATCGAGGTTTTAACCAGTAAAGGGATGTTACTTGGTACGGCTCTTAGTTTTATGATGGCCATTACCGCACTGAGTTTACCCGAAGCGATGATCTTGAAGCGCATTTTACATGTAAAACTGATTGCGCTCTTCTTTGGCATTGTAGCCCTTGGAATTATGGGTGTTGGGTATCTGTTTAACGCACTATTATGATGTTTTTTTGTCGTACATTTTGTGTTATAATCGCGTATTAAAGGAGAGACTATGCGATTAAAAACTAAAGTGGTTGTGATCATAGCAGGATTGCTTTTGGGCGTATCTATTACAGGCTCCGTGATCAATTATATGAAAAATGTTCATGATACACAAGAACAACTGCAAAATACTTCATTGCCCCTTTCCGTTGACAATATCTACACTGAGATTCAACAGCGCATGATTGAGCCTTTGCTTGTCTCTTCATTGATGTCGCACGATACTTTTTTGCGAGATTGGCTGATGGGCGGTGAAAAAGATAGGGATGGCATTGTTCGTTACCTCACGGAGATTCAACAAAAATACGATATTTTTACCACATTCTTGGTCTCCGATCAAACCAAAAACTATTATCATCCTAGAGGACTTATTGATGTTGTCAATAAAGAAAATAGTGCCGATGCATGGTATTTTCGCTTTAAAGATCAATCGGAGCCTTATGAAATCAATCTGGATCATAATGCAAATTTAAGTGACACCTTAATCATGTTTATCAATTATAAAGTGATGAACTATAAAAATGAGATGATTGGTGTAACGGGTGTGGGCGTGCGACTTCTCAACATTGAAAAGATGCTCAATTCTTTTAAAACCAGATACAAGTATGACGTCTATTTTGTCGATCAAAAAGGAGAGATAACACTCTTTTCTCAAGCACTCAATAAACGTGGCAATGTTGCTAATATTGATGGGCTAAAAAGCATCAAAGAAGATATTTTTAACGATAAACAGACACAGTTTGAGTACAAAAATAAAGAGGGTGAGTACCTTTTAAATACCAAATACATTGAAAAACTCAAGCTTCATCTTTTTGTCGAAATTAATAAAAAAGAGTATCTCAAAGAGCTTAAAAAAACGTTTTATGCCAATTTAGCCATCTCTCTTTTGGTGACCTTGTTAGTGACGTTTATTATTATTTATACGATTAATATTTATCAAAAGCAGCTTGTTAAAATGGCAAGTGAAGATTCGCTGACGGGGCTTGCCAATCGAAGAAAGTTTAATGAGCATTTTGAAAAATTCTACAAGCTTTACAAAAAAGGGGTTAATTCACTCACGCTTGTGTTGATTGATATCGATGATTTTAAAGAGGTCAATGATACGTTTGGACATCTCGTTGGCGACGAGGCACTGGTGAGAGTCGCTGAAGTTTTAAGAGTTGAGCTTCGCTCTTCCGATATGATAGCGCGTTGGGGTGGAGAAGAGTTTGCGCTTCTTCTCGTTGATGTGAGTCATGAGAAGAGTGTTGAAATTGCACAGAAAATTTGCCAAGCGATCCGAGAAGACAAAGTGCTGAGTACCCTCTTACAAAGACCTCTTACGGTGAGTATAGGATTGGGAAATCTGAGTAGTTTGGAGAGCCAGGATGGGTTGGTTTATAAAGTAGACAATGCACTGTATGACGCCAAAAAAGCAGGCAAAGACCAAGTGATTGTTGCGTAAGGAAAAAAGTATGCAAAAAGTAGTGATAGGCATTTTACTGATGATGGGATTGCTTCATGGTGATGCGCTTAAAAAAGTGAGTTTTGAGGAGTATCTTTTACATTTTGACTATCAAGAACGTGAAAATATGAAGATCAAAACACCGGATATGTTGGTTCTGGTTGAAGAGGGCAAAGCGATTTTGGTGGATGTCCGTTTTCGTGAAGAATTTGAAGTGTGGCATATGAATTTTGCGAAAAATATTCCGCTCAATGAATTACCGAAACGTTTGAATGAACTCCCCAAAGATAAATTGATTATTACGGCATGTCCGCATAATGATAGGTCAAACCTTGCACGTCTTTTTTTGGTGCAAAATGGGTATAACGCGAAGTATCTTAACGATGGGCTTTTAAAAGTGGCTGATTTTTTACGTGGAGAGAATGCAAAAGAGTTTTTAGAGGAGTATCAAGCTTCCAAGGAGAACAAATGAAGATCGAAATTTTAGGAACAGGTTGCTCGAAATGTCAAGCGTTGACATTACATGTAAAAGAGGCTGTGGCTAAAAAAGGGCTTTTTGCCCAGATAGAAAAAGTAGAAGATATCATGCAAATTATGCGTTATGGAGTGACTTCTACGCCTGCTTTGGTCATTGATGGCAAAGTTGTGAGTAGTGGAAAACTGTTAAGTGTCGATGAAATTGTGGCACTCTTAGGGTAAGGAAAAATGATGAATGAATCGGTTGAGCAAAAAGCATTAGAGCATTTTTCAAATGGATATGTGTGCAGTGAAGCAGTTTTAAAAACCATTGCGGAAAAACATGGTATTGATTCACCATTGATTCCTGCCATTGCCTCAGGATTTGGAAGTGGTTTATCGCGCAGCGAAGGTGGACTTTGCGGTGCTTTTAGCGGTGGGGTTATGGCACTTTCCTTGCTTCAAGGACGTACAAATGCAAGTGCACCCAAAGATCCACTCTATCACAATGTACAACTCTTTAAAGCGCATTTTGAAAAAGCTTTTGGAAGCTGTGAATGTGCCAAACTTTTGGGCTTTTCACTCAGCGCACCTGATGCAGGAGAAAAATTTAAAGAGGGCAACTGTAAAACCTGTAAGTGCGATCTTTATGTGGTTTATGCTGTTAAAGAGGTAGAACATATGCTTACATGTAAAGAAGCAGAGCCATTGTAAAACGGCTCTTAGTTCTTTATGCTTCGATCCAACCGCCACCAACAACAAGGTCGTCTTGGTAGACAACAAGGGCTTGTCCACTGGCAAGTCCAAAGACTCCTTCTTCGAGTTCAGCAATGATCTTGCCATTTTCAATTTTCACATGCGCTTTGGTTTTAGGGCTACGGTAACGCACTTTGACCGCATACTCACCCTCTTTAAAATCTTCCCCTAACGAAAAATTTTCGGCTGTCACTTTTGTTTGTAACAGATCTTCTTTGGTTCCCGCGATGACAGTATTGGTTTTTGCATCAATATTGACGACAAAGTGAGGATCATGCGCGCCATTGATGGTCAACCCTTTGCGTTTTCCGATGGTGTAATGCATATAGCCTTTGTGTTCGCCTATCACCTTACCTTCGACATCTTTGATGAGCCCTTTTTGATCGACATTGATATGTTTTTTCAAAATCTCGATGTACGTGTCTGTAACAAAGCAAATCTCTTGGGACTCTTTGTAGGTTTCAAGGGTACCAAGCCATGGTAATTTTTCCAAGGCTATTGGCTTGATATCGACTTTACACATATCTCCTAGAGGAAAGATGATCTTTTCGATCACCTTTTTTTTAAGTCCAAAAAGAAAATAGCTTTGATCTTTACTCATGTCAAATGCCTCTTTGATATGACCGTTTTCAACACGAGCATAATGCCCTGTAGCGATTCTTTCGCATCCCATTTCCATTGCTTTTTCAAAGGCAAATCCAAATTTCATTTTAGGGTTACAAAAGGCGCACGGATTGGGAGTGCGCCCTTGCTCATATGAGCGCACAAAGTAGTCATACACATGCTCTTTAAAAAGTGCTTTGGCATCGATCACATGCGTTTCGATCTCCAAATAGTGGCTGACTTTTTCAATATTAGCAATATTTACAGCATGTTTTTTTTCATCTTCATGGAGTTTGAGATAGATGCCAATGACCTCATGGCCTTGGTTTTTGAGCAGATAAGCGGAGTAACTGGAGTCAATGCCTCCGCTCATAAGGAGTGCAATTTTCATTTTTTATTTCTCTTTTATTCAGGATTCGACGTCTAAAGAGTAAAAGTCTTTACGTTTCGTGTTAACCCAAAATGGGCACCGTTTTTGAACAATCAATACAGTGTATAAAGTGTATAGATTGTAAAAATAATAATGGTGGGTATCGCTATAAGTGCAAATAGTGCACCCATTCTTGATAAATCACCTCGGCAATAGCTTTCCTCAGCTTTTCGCAAAGGGGATAAATACTCAACAAGCATGCAATAGGCAGTAAAAAATAAAATTGTACTGAATATTACAGCAACGATATTGTTGAAAAGTTGATGAAAAATGACTAAAGACAGAAGTAATAAAATGCCAATTGTCCATTCATTTAAAAATAAAAAATCAAATATAAACCACCTGTCTTTCTTGATGTTTGTACCACAGTGGCTACATTGAAAACAGCGACCATTTTTATGTTTAGAAATTCCAAAAAATATCCATTTATAGGGGATTGTTCTTTCTTGACACATAGGGCAACGTTTCATGTTTGAACCTTACAAGATTGAATTCAACCTTTTTATTAAAACATTAAACATGGGGAATTTCGTGAGAGACTGGAGCTGGTGAAGGGGCTCGAACC
>JAVHRG010000061.1:0-5266 GCA_036171535.1 Sulfurospirillum sp.
GCCAAACAAGAAGCAGAAAATAAAGCACAAACGAGCACCGCACCTAAGAAAAGTCCAGAAGAGCTGCGTAAAGAAGAAGAAACAACGCTTAATGACATCCTTAAATTGGAAATATTGGAACTTGATTTAGGCTACCAACTCATCAAATTGGCTGATCCTGCGCAAGGCGGTGATCTTCTTGATCGTGTTAAAAGTATGCGACGAAAAATTGCCTCTGATTTTGGTTATCTCATTCCACAAGTCAGAATTCGTGATAACTTGCATCTGAACCCTAACCACTACCAACTCTTACTGAAAGGTATTGAGATTGGTAATGGTGAGATTTATCCTGATAAATTTATGGCAATGGATAGCGGTTTAACCATCGACAAAGTGCAAGGAATTCCTACTAAGGAGCCTGCCTTTGGACTGGATGCCATTTGGATTGATGCGAGTGCCAAAGAAGATGCTATTATTAAAGGCTATACAACGGTTGATCCAGCTACCGTTATTTCAACACACTTAAGTGAATTGATCAAGAAATATGCAGAAGAGCTTCTGACCCGTCAAGAAGTTCAAAGCCTTATTGACAAATTGCAAAAAGACTACCCTGTGGTTGTCAATGACTGTCTCAAAGTAGCCAATGTGGGGCTTATTCAAAAGGTTCTTAAAGCGCTTCTTCATGAGAAGATTCCTATTAAAGATCTTCTTACCATCGTTGAGACCATTAGTGATGTTGCAGAGGTGACTAAGAATGTCTCTATCATTGTGGAGCAAGTACGTGCTAAACTTTCTCGTGTCATCACCAAACAATACAAAGATGACAATGGTGTTTTAAAGCTTCTCACGTTTAATGCAGGAACAGAGCAAAAGCTTTTAGATGCCCTTAGAGAACGTGATGGCGTACGTGATCTTGTCTTGAACATTGGTCAAATCAATACACTGGTTAAAGAGTGTAGTGATGAAGCAAGCAAACTACTTCATAAAGGCGTTGCGCCCGTTGTCATCATCGTTGATCCTCTTCTTCGAAAATCACTTTCTGATATTTTCGAAAAATTTGGACTTGATATTGTTGTTCTCTCCCATGCAGAGATTGATTCAAGTTCTAAATTTGAAGTCATGGGTTCTATCGAAATAGAAAAGCTCTAAAACAACCGAATACACACATCACTAAGCATTAAGGATTTTTATGAACCACAAAATACATCACCTTTCACACACCGATTTAGATGGCTATGGCTGTCAAATGGTGAGTGCTCATTATTTTAATTCGATCGCTTTTTATAACTCCAACTATGGTAAAGAGATCAATGAATGTTTTAATCAAATTTTAAATGACATCCAAACCTCTTTGCTTCAAAAACATGTCATTCTTATTACCGATCTTAACCTTACTATGGATCAGGCTAAAGAGTTTGAATCCAAAGTCAGCATCTGCGATAAAGAAATTATGCTTTTTGTCCTAGACCATCATAAAACAGGTCAAGAATGTGCAGATGCTTTCGAATGGTATTTCTTAGATTCGAGCAGGTGTGCCACCAAAGTTACTTATGACTTTTTTAGTGCACTCTATGGCAAAGATGAGAAGCTAAGCAAATTTGTGGATGTTGTCAATGCTGTGGATATTTGGCTTGAGAATGAGCCAGAATTTGAGCTTGGAAAAGTGTGCATGGGACTCGTGAGTGGAGCAAGAGAGGTGAATAAAGTAATGTTCCCTGAAGAGAATAGCCACTACATCTTTTCACTCCTTACCAAAGCGCAAGAGTACTTTACATGTAAAGATGCCCACATCGCTTTAGATGATGCTATTCATAACATCAAAAAGCAGTTTTTTGTAACAACCACGAACAATACGCTCAGCAACTTAGTCTCAGCATACAATGTCATTTTACTCACAAAAAATAGAGAGAGAATGCAAATTATGTATAAAGAGTCCAAGGGAATTTTAACGTACAATATTGGCAATGTTTCCGTCATTGGCAATGACTTTTTAACCGCCAATCCTGATCTTGACTTTTTTATGGACATCACCTCTAAAAAGACCATTAGCCTACGCTCCAATGGTAAAGTAGATGTCAGCAGAATTGCTGCACAAATCGCTAATGGTGGTGGTCACCACAATGCGAGCGGTGGACTTCTCAGCAATTTCAAAGATGCTTTTATCTATGATACTATCAAATCACAAGTGATGAGCATCATCGCTAATAAAGGATAATCATGGAAGCCAAAGACCTTAAAAAAGAGTTAGAGCGTGCCGAGATTGAGATTGAAGAGATGGCAATGCAACTGGCGGACATGTTAGGGGCTGCACTTTACTTTGCAGGTGCGAAAAAAGAAGATTTACCAAAAGCCATTGATCTTTACCTTAAAGGCTTAGATGAAGTGTTTGAAGATGAAGATGAAGATAGCGAAATGGGCTTTGAAGAAGTGGTTGAAGTCATTGAATATATCAAAACTAAAAATCCTAAACTTTTTCAAAAATAATCCGTGTAGAGAGCCCTTCTCTACACCTTTTTCTTAGCAATAAACGTCGCGAAATTTCCCCATTTAAAAATTGTTTCTATCGTTGAAAATCCTGCATTTTTAAGCATTGCCTTATTTTCTTCTTCCGTATAAGGAATCAGTACATTTTCTAATGCTTCACGTTTTTGAGCAATTTCAAATTCACTGTAACCTTGCTGACGCTTAAAATCATAGTAAAGATCAATCATCTGCTTGTTGAGGACTTTATCTTCAAAAACAATCTTCTCACTAAAGATAAAAAGACCATCAGGACGTAAGGCTTCATACAGTTTAGCGACAAACTCAGCTCGTTGCAAGGGACGGATAAATTGAAGCATATAATTGGCAATAATCGTGTCTTTACATGCAAGCTCAATTTGCGTGATGTCAGCATACTCAAGTTCTATATTTGCTCCATACGCATGCACCTTTTGACGGGCAAGATGCAACATGGCTTCCGCATTATCGATACCTAAAAGATGATAACTTTTATTGCTCATTTTATGCAGTGCTAAAAGGGTATTGGCCGTTGAACAGCCAAGATCAACAATCTTTGCGCCCTCTTTAACATGATGACAAATCGTTTTACATGTAAGATCGACTACCTCTTTATAAAAGGGAATTGAGCGCTCTAACATATCATCAAAGACAACAGCGACATCTTCATCAAACTCAAATTGTTTGGTAATCGGTTTGGTAAATACTTTATCCATTACAATCCATATCCATTGCATTAAATTCTTTTTAATTATAACGAAATATTAGTTAGTATTAAGCATTCACTTCTTATACTATCACTACTTTCGCACAGGTATAATAATGAACAAACAACTGCAAGAACTTACCGATCTAACGATTAAAGAGATACTTAACCTTGAAATTGTTTTGCCTGAAATTTACCGTGACATCTTTTACACCAAAGCAAAAGAGCTTGGTATCAAAGTGAGTGATATTGATAAAGAAGTCGCCTTGCTCTATGCTTTGAAAAAAATTCAATATATTCAAAATGAGACAATACGATCCACTTCTGCACTCAAAGAAAATGTTGCTAATGCACGTATTGCCATTGAAAAGCAAGACAATATGGCATTACAATTTATTGAAAACAATATGGTCGAATTGGAATTTAAAATTGCTTCTTTGCAAGAAGAGCTTTACGTGGATGAGCTGACACGACTTTACAATCGTAGATGGCTCTTTGAAAAATTCCTCAAAGACGATCACTTTATAAGCAATGGTCTTTTAGCATTTATTGACATCAATGCCTTTAAAGCTGTCAATGACAAATTTGGACATCTCGTTGGAGATAAAGTCTTACATGTCATGGGAAAAGTGCTTAAAAAGGTGCAAAACACTACGGCTATTCGTTTTGCAGGAGATGAATTTTTGATACTGTATAATAATGAAAATGAAGAAGAAATTCATAAAATATTACAGACCGTGAATCTCAACCTCAAGAAAACACCCTTTAAACACAATCAAGAAATCTTTTATATTGATTTTTCATTTGGTGTCGCTCCCTTTAAAGACAAAGATCCTTTTAAAAGTGTGCTTGAAATGGCTGATCTTAAAATGTACGATTATAAAAAGTCATTTAAGTAAACCTTGCATGTTCCCAACTGTTTTCCAGCATCTTTGATGTCTTTTTCGATCTGAGTTTTAAGATCGGCAAGCGTGTTAAATTTTTGGTTATCACGCAAGAACTCAACAAAAAAAAGTTCAATAGTGCCATGAACTTCTGCAAGATTGTGGTCTAAAATATGTGTTTCAACGGAAAACTGTCCATCGGTACTTGTTCTCACGCCAATAAATGAAACTGAATCATAAATTGTTTGTGCAATACGTGTACGTGTTGCATAAACGCCTTCATGAGGAATGAGATACTCTAAGACTTTCATATTAAGCGTAGGAACCAGCTCTTTTTTCCCAAGCCCCTGTCCTGTGATGACATCGCCAGAGATAGCATATTCACGCCCTAAAAAGCGATTTGCTTCTTCTAAATGGCCCTCTTGTAAGTAGGTACGAATCAGACTTGAATGTACCGAAATTCCATGGTAACAGAACTCATCAACAATCACCACTTCGCCATCAAAAAATGTTTTCAGATCTTTTGCGGTGCAGGAACGATGTTGTCCAAAACAAAAATCATAACCGACGACAATTTTTTTAAGATTTTTAAATTCATGTTTCAATAGCTCTACAAATTCAACTCCACTGAGGTGTTTTACTTTGAGAAAATGAAAAAACATACACGGATAACCAGCATATTCGCTACGTTTAATCCCAGGTGTTAGATTAGCTTGGTCTTTGTCGATAACAAAAAGTGCGCCATTTTCACCTAACTGATTAAGAAGCTGTCTGTGCCCTACATGAATACCATCGAAACTTCCGATGGCTAAGGTATCAACACTCTCTTTTTTTAAAATAGTAGAACGTCTCAACATTCCCCTCTTTTCCTTTTACAAGCGATTCTCTTTTTTCGATCAGTGTCCAACCAAGCGTGACGGCTTGTGACTCAAACTGATAGTGTGCGCGCATAATAGCCGAGCCATCTTTAACGACACCTTTTGTAGAACGTTTGACATCCTTACCCACTTCAAATTGTGGCTTAAACAGAATAATAATAGCAGAATTTGCTAACGTATTGATTACGTCCAAAAGAGCGCCGATGCCAATAAAAGAGACATCACAACTGACTACATCATAGGTTCGCTCAGGCTTAAAAAGTCGGATATCCGTATTTTCATGCAAAATAATTCGAGAATCGACTTTGAGGCTGGGGTGC